>JAHJDR010000169.1 GCA_018812345.1 bacterium
ATATCCATAAGCCTATTTCTCGTTTCAGTTATTGTCAGCCCATCGTTGGTAAGTGCCAAAAAATCAGTTTCAAAGGAAGCTTCTCCTATAGCACTCTTTAATCACGACAAACATCATGAGTATTTTTCAAACCTCAAGACTGATTGTAAAGTTTGCCATAAAACAGAAAATTCTTATACACTAGATACTGTAAATAAAATGGGGTGTCATGAATGTCACAATAAGACGTCATCCCCATCAGCAAAGGCAAATCGATTTAAATGTGTTACCTGTCATAAAGACCTTACAAAAGTAAAACCGGCTAATCATAATTTGAATTTTGAAACAACACATCAGACAGCTGCCAAACAAGATAAAAAAACATGTACAAAGTGTCATAAGGGTTATTTTTGTACGGCCTGTCATCAGCAAAGAGATACAATAGATCAAAATGCCCATAAGAGAAATTATCGCTACTATCATTCGATTGAAGCCAGAAGTAATCCCAGAAAATGTGATAGTTGCCATAAAGTCAGTTATTGTAAGGGGTGCCATGCCAGCAATTAAGCACATCATCAGAGGTTCCTTATCACTCATTTGCCTTGTTTCTTTTCTGAACTGCGGTTCTATTGATGATTCAGGAGAAAATTATGGTGATCTTCTGGATAGTCCATCAGGCCTTGTTTTGACCGAAGAAGAACATGTTGATGGGTGGTGAAGAGCTGATTGCCTTGTATGCCACAGCCTTAGCAATATTCATCTTGTTGATCGTAGCGATATTGGTATTGATATTGATGCAATTCGCGAAGATACCTTTATAGATGGTGAAGATGGATGCGCTGATTGCCATGGTGATAATGGACTCTAAAGAAGAAAATCCGAAAAACGAAACTCGAAATACGAAACAAATACGAAATCCTAAATCCGAAATTCAAAACACAAATTAAACAGAGTTTAGAATTTCGATATTCGGATTTGTTTCGAATTTCGAGTTTCGAATTTCGAATTTTCTTTAGGTTATTTGTGACAATCAAGACACTTAACAGGACCTTTGGCTTTTTCTTTATGACAGTCAATACATCTAGCATGATAAGCATTTTTGAAACTGGCTTCAGGATTCTTTAATTCAGGAATAAGACCTCCAGTACCATCTGCATTCACATGGCAAGTAGCGCATTTGCCAGCCATTGGGTGGGTGCCATGTGAAAAGTTTACAGCAGCTTTTGTGCCGTTTCCAGAATCAATGACTGTTTTTGTAGGCATGTCAGCCGCACTTGCGATTGAGATAATGCCAATTGTAAGAATAGTTGTGATAAGAATCGTTATTGATTTCATTTGTATGCCTCCTATGTATGCCTCAAAACTGTCTTAAACCTAACAATTTTGTGCGTCTGAATTACAAGAGCGATTTAAAAATAACAAGGAAAAACTGCAAAAAATCCGAAGCACGAAATTCGAAATGCGAAACAAATACGAAATCCTAAATCCGAAATTCTAAACACAAATTTAACTAAGTTTCGCATTTCGAATTTATTATTCTTTAGTATTATTTTCCTTAATTCGCTTTAACTCAAGTGGGTGTTCGTTAGCCATTTCCTCTTCTGTGAGTGTGCCTTTAATACACGCCATATTTAAGGGATAGACCTCAACATTAAAGATGACAAAATAAAAGTGCCAAACGATAATCGCAAGGGCTGCTAGCCAGGCTTCATAAAAATGAACGAGTCGAGCAATATCCCAACCCATCTTTGTAAGATAACCCATGGAATAGTTTTCAAACCACAGGATAAGGCCTGTTAGACTCATGACGACAGTTCCCCAAATAAGTGCCCAGTACTCACTTTTTTCAATGTAGCTAAAGCGGTCAAACTGAGGTTTTTCCTTTTTAAGACCAATATAATATAACATCATACCAATGGCATCTTTAGCATCTTGAAAGCGGGGCAAGAGGTCTTTAAAGAGCTGTCTGCCACGTTTTGTGAGTAATAGATAAAGAATATGATAGAAACTAACAGCCATCATAGCCACACCTGCTACGCGGTGAACAATGCCTCTGTAAGAAAAATAATCACCAAAAAGATTATGGAGAGTGCTCACCAACCATGTATCGGGATAGCGCAGCAGAAAACCTGTAATGACGAGAGTAATAAAACTGATAGCGAGAATAGCATGTTGTATACGCTCGTTAATAGTCATGCGTAGATAGAGTGTTTTAGGATATGGTTTTTTACCGGTTTCATGACGACGTTCATGAAGCACATGACGACTCTTGCTGATATGATCGAGTATATTATGTAAGAGCATGCCGCCAATAGTGCCGGCAATTAGGAGCATGTAAATCACCCAAATCCAAAAAAGGATAGGGGATTCTTCGCGATTTGTGTCGACATGAACTTTGCCAATAGTAAATTGTACATTCGCTCCGGGATGGCATTTGCCGCATGTTTGAATTAAATTGTTTGCGTGTACAGTTGATTCTGGATCGGTGGTGGCGCGTGTTCCATGATGTTCGTGACAGCTCGCACAATGAGCGACACTCATAGAGCCTTCAGCCGTAGCAAGGCCATGATAGCTATCTTTGAATGTTTGAAAAATATTATTGGAGAGTCCATATTTTTTGGCAAATTTATCATTGCCATGACAGTCAGCACAGACTTCAGAGGCGATGTTGGCAAAAGCAGTACGTGCGTTGGGATCTGTGTGTTTTGTGATACTGTGTTCGCCGTGACAGTCTGTACATGTGGGTGAATCGTGATTGCCATTTTCAAGGGCTTTCGCGTGTACGCTTGTTTCAAACGCTTTCATGTCATTTTCATGACAAGAGGAACAGGTTTTTGCGATATTTTCTTTTTTAGTTGCTGACGCATCATGAGCTGAATGACAGTCAACACAGCCTGCTGACTTTTCATTGCCTTGGGCCACAGCTTTTCCATGAACACTTTGTGTATAAGATACAATGAACTCTTTTGACGGAGTGGTCATGCTGACAACAGTAGCATCATCACGATGACAGGATAAACATCGTTCATTTTGGGCAATTTTATTTTTTGTAATACTTTCGTTATGACAGCTAAGGCAAGATGGCGTAGCTTCTAATTCACCCGTCTGTGTTTTGCCATGATGGGATTTGCTTAAGGATTCGACAATATCTGAATGGCAGTCATTGCAAGTTGTAATGGCAGGGCCTTCTTGTTTTTTTACTTTGTGTTTTCCATGACAATCTTGGCAGCCAATCATGAGTTCATTTTCTGGCGTTTTGTTAGAAAGCTCTGGATGGAAACTATGTTTCTTACTTATGTCATCATGGCATTGAGAGCATTGGAGTTGCTTAGGGCTTTTCTCATGAGGAATGATTTTTGCATTCTCATGACAATCTGTGCAACCAAGATCTTTGTGAACTGATTCACTAATATGTTTTGTCAGATTAAGATCTTCATGACAGACCGTACAGTCTGTAGCGCTTGCTGTTGCTGAAAAGCCAACTAATACCAATAATAACGTAATGTTAATTAAAATATATTTCTTCATGATATTGCCCTTTTTGCCTTGAGCAGAGGATTTAACGATCTTCAAGGCATTTGGCAATATAAATATGAGTAATATACTTATATAATTATCAATTTATGTATTCATGTATTTATGTATTTTTTAGTGTCTAGGATTGTCTTTAACAACTTTGGCAGCTTTGGTGAGTAGGGCAGTAATGCTTGCTTGTTGTTGGTATTTGACTTGTTCGAGTTTGGAGTAGATGCGGCCCAAATTACGAACAACGTAGAGGGGCTCGATACGGTTTAAGGTCCAGGCCACCATGTCTTCACGGCAGAGTTCACATGTACAAGCGCCTTCAATTGACTTAAGAACACCTTCAAGTTCATCAACAACAACTTCTTCCATATAATTTTTCATGACCATAAGGACTCCCTTGATATTCAAGATAGAGATTAGATGAAAATACATCAATTGTCTAGCCTCATAAGAACGTTAGATATTTCCATGTTTTGCAGAAACCGGAAAACTATTATGAATTAGGTTCTCCTTGCAAACAGGACAAGTACATTCTGCAAGTCTTCAGACAGTCTCATATGAGACTACTGAGACTCAGAGACTCAGAGAATGAGACTTATGGGACTGAAGAAGGATAATTCTCAATAAAATCAATGGAATATAAATCGGTTAATATGGCACAGGATATGCATACAAGGTTTTAAGAATAACCTTGAAGAGTATAGCTACAAATGATAAAATGTAGCTACAATAGAAGCATGACAAAAAAAGATAAATTGTTACAAAGGCTAATGAGTAGGCCGACAAGTTTAAGCTATTTAGACATTGAAAGAGCTCTTATTATAATGGGTTTTGTAAAAATAGAAGTGAAAGGTAGTCACAAGAAATTTAAACATCCCTTATTAAATAAGGATATTGTGATTCCTATTCATAATAATGACTGTAAGGATTTTTATAAAAAGATGGTCGCTAAGATTTTGAAGAAGGAGTTTAATAGATGAGTTCAAAGAAAAAAATAACAAATCACTTTGTTTCTGTTAATCACAAACGTTATTCATACAGTTTAAAACCCGTTAATAAAAAAGTCACACATGTGAAATGTGTGGATGCCAATATTGATCAAGAATTTCTCAATGAAGATATTGCTGCGTTTCTTATAGATTTACCAGAACTGATTCTGGCGGAAAAAAAATATAAGAATGAACAAACAGAGGTTATAAGGTTCAGAGTGAGTCCAGAAGATAAAAAGGCTATAGAGAAAAAAGCCTTGAAACAAGGTTTTAACAATGTTTCTAGCTTTTTAAGACGGTTGGCATTGGAGTCATAAATTCTTACAATTAATACAGATGTTTTGTACTCTTACGTAAACCGGACAACGGAAAACTATTATTGAGACTATTCCATACGACATTCGTGTGTATTCGTCGCTACATCTTGGTAGGCTTTCAAACCGGAATAGAGAGTTTTAATTGTTCTGTCTTTATCGATTCTTGTGTTATCTTTTTCACAAGTCACAGTCATTTCTGTTGCACTCATGCTTAATGTACACTCATCAGTGTCAAAAACCCTGGAGCCATAATTTTGGTAGTAGAAAAAGTTAATATCATAGCTTGTTTCATTCTGTTCAATGACAT
The DNA here is from genome assembly GCA_018812345.1 of bacterium. Lineage (GTDB taxonomy): Bacteria > UBA10199 > UBA10199 > UBA10199 > JADGCS01 > JAHJDR01. The sequence continues at coordinate 5,118 of JAHJDR010000169.1, forward strand.
CGCGAATAACATAATGCCAATAACCTTGATAAGGATCATTTTGGGCACATAGTCTATCTGGACAGGGAGGATAGGGTACAGCTGTATGATACGAGCTTGTTTCAGAACAGGTTGGTATAATGAGCTTTGTGTCTTCCCCAATTGTTATTTCTTTATAAATTGGCCAAGGATCTGTTGTCCAGCCGTCAAGGGTGCTGCCTGTTAACGTCGCTTGAAAATCGCTAAAGGTTGGTAGTGGGGTAGGTTCACTCATTTTTTTCTCCTATTTACTATGGCACATACCTTCTTGAGATCGTCTGATATAATAAAAAGTTGCTAATTTTAAAGGGAAAAATGTGAATGACCGTGTCCTAGAGGTCAATCAGCTATATCTGACAGATATTCCTTGATTTTTCCATATATAAGTATTTAGTGCAAAAACATCATTTTGGTATCCGTTTTCTGGTTACCGTGGGATTTGTTCGTGAAATTACGGAAAACGGAAAACTGACCACGGAAAACGATAATCAAGGAGTACATAATGTCAACTAAGCTAACTATAGATAAAACAATAAGAAAAGAAGCTGTTAAGCGCTGCAAAGAACAAAATATTATTTTACCCACTTTTGCTCAACAAAAAGATCCTAGTCTGGTTCCTGATAAAATTAAGGCAAAACTCAAGGATGTTGGTTTGTGGGATGTGAATTCACTTAATCTTTTCCGTATTACTTGGAAAAATGATACCAAAACCGGCACGTATGGTGATGTGAATTATGTGGAAATTCCCTCAGAAATAACTGGCGTCAAAGCCCGTATTTTTGGTCTTGTGGGCAAGTATTTTCCAACAGGTGCTCATAAAGTAGGGGCTACATACGGTTGTTTGGCTCCCAGACTGGTGACAGGTACCTTTGATCCTGCCAATCAAAAAGCTGTTTGGCCCTCAACAGGTAATTATTGCCGTGGTGGCGCCTATAATGCCAAACTATTGGCCTGTGATTCTGTGGCTATTTTACCTGAAGAAATGAGTGAAGAACGTTTTACCTGGCTTCAGGAAATTGGTTCTGAAATATTTGCCACACCTGGTTGCGAATCCAATGTAAAAGAAATTTATGACAAATGTTGGGAACTCAAAAAAGAACGTGGTGATAAAGTTGTGGTTTTTAATCAATTCGATGAATTTGGGAATAGCATGTGGCACTACAATGTCACAGCTGGTGCTATTGAGGATGTATTGAAAAACGTTTTGGGTCCCAAAGATACATTAGCGGCCTACGTTTCTGCTACTGGTTCTGCTGGTACAATTGCTGCAGGAGATCGTTTAAAAGAGTTGTATCCCCACATGAAGATGGTGGCTTCAGAAGCCCTCCAATGCCCCACATTATACAATAATGGCTATGGTGGTCATCGCATTGAAGGCATTGGTGATAAACATATACCCTGGATTCACAATGTAAAAAATACAGACGTCGTTACAGCTATTGATGATGAAGCCTGTATGCGTATCATGCGTCTTTTTAATGAAAAAGAAGGACACGCGTATCTTAAAGAACTTGGTGTCTCTGATGATGTGCTGGGCAAACTAGAATTAATGGGAATTAGTGGCATTGGCAATATGCTATCAGCCATTAAAACAGCC
>JAHJDR010000170.1 GCA_018812345.1 bacterium
TATACAGACGCAGCAGAAGCGGGAACTCTGCTGAATACCTCGGCAATTGCAACACCTAGTTATGGTTCTCATACAATTGATTGTACCAGCGTAACAGCTGAAGGAACCATTAATTTCACAACATTAGGTGTTGATCCTGAAGGATCTTGTGATGAACTTAGTCATGAGCACATCAATTGTTGGGACGTTCTCGGTGAGGACGAAAGCTAATAATTCCTCCTTTTGGTAGAATTGTAAAAACCCCGATTTACCTTGAGTAGATCGGGGTTTTTATTTAAACACACTCCCATGAATACTTCCAAAAAAATCGTGACACGTTTTGCGCCTAGCCCAACAGGCTATCTCCATATTGGCGGGGCTCGTACCGCATTGTATAATTATCTTTTTGCCAAAAAACATCAGGGCACATTTATATTACGCATTGAAGATACAGATCTTGAGCGTTCTACCCAAGAATCTATTCAAGCCATTATCGATGGCATGAACTGGTTAGGGCTTGATGCTGATGAGGGACCTTATTATCAAACAAAGCGTTTTGATCTCTATCATGAAGCTGTTGATAAACTTGTTGCCAAAGGGAGTGCTTATCCTTGTTTTTGTACGGCAGATGATATTAATAAAAAACGTGAGATAGCCCAAAGTGATGGTCAGGGTTTCCGTTATGATCGAACGTGTTACCATCTTTCTTCAGAGGAAAGACAAAAAAAGATAGCTGCTGGAGAACCTCATTGCGTACGTTTTTATTCAGAAGATGAAGAAACAATCGTTATTCAAGATAAAATAAAGGGAGAGGTTCGTGTTGAAGGAAAAGAACTTGATGATCTCGTGATTCAAAGAACAGATGGTGCCCCCACATACAATCTGACAGTTGTGGTAGATGATGCCAGTATGGGTGTGACACATGTGATTCGTGGTGATGATCATTTACGAAATACCTTTAGACAGGTTCAAATGTATAAAGCCCTAGAATATGACCTTCCTATTTTTGCGCATTTGCCTCTTATTTTGGGACAAGACAAAAAAAGATTATCTAAGCGTCATGGGGCCATGAGCGTCATGGCCTATAAAGACATGGGCTATTTGCCAGAAGCTGTTGTAAACTATCTTGTGCGTTTGGGCTGGGCTCATGGAGATCAGGAAGTTTTTACAAAACAAGAAATGATAGAGGCCTTTAATTTAGATAACTGTTCTACAGCGGCTGCGTGTTTTGATTTTGATAAACTGGGGTGGTTAAATGGTCACTATATTAAGGAAGCCCAACCAGAAAGAATCGCTAGTCTTGTGCGTGAGTTTTACGCTGTAGAGGGGCTTGATGCTGTTAATGACCAAGGCTTAGTTAAGGCCGTTTCTTTATCTTTAGAAAAAGCCAGAACCATAAAGGATCTTGCTGCCTATCTCAAAATTTATTTTGTTTCTCTAGAACCAGATCTCGCTGTGGTTGAGAAGAATATTAATGATCAAACGCGTCCCATGATTCAGCGCGTGTATGAAGAGCTCGAAAAAGCAGAGAACCTCAATCATGATGTTATTCATGCTGTTTTTGAAAAAGTGATGGCAGAGTTTGATGTCAAGTTAGGAAAAGTGGCCAATCCTGTGCGCGTGGCTCTGTCAGGCCAAAAAGTGAGTCCTGGCGCTTATGATCTGATTGAAGTTTGGGGAAAAGAAATGACATTAAAAAGACTGGATTCCTGCTTGCGCAAGAATGACAATTAGAAAAAAAGCGCTGCTGCACCAAGTTTTCCAGAGGCATCGCCATATTTAGCAGGTCTAATAGGGGGTGTTTTTTTGCTGCCAAAAACATTTTCTTTAATCATATGAGTATATTGGTAATATAAGGGTTGTTGTGAAAGACCACCACCCAAGACGATGATTTCTGGGTCATAGATCGAAACAACATTTCCCACGACAATTGAGAAAATGTTTAGGGTTTCATTAATGATGTGATCAGCGAGGTGATCTTTTCTTTTTTGCTTAAAAAGAGCTCTTGTGTCTTTGATTTCTGTTTGTCCTTTTGCTTCATGATAGCGCTTTAATATTGATGAACCGCTGAGGTAGGCTTCAACACAGCCTCGTTTGCCACAATGACACTGCCTTCCTTTAAAATTAATGACGGTATGACCCAGTTCTGGTGCGAGCCCTGTGCTGCCTGTGAGAAGTTTGTTGTCTATGATAACGCCACTGCCAAAGCCTGTGCCCATGATAAGGCCAACAGCATTTTTGTATTTTTTTGCCACACCAAAAAAATGTTCACTTAAAATTAAACAATTGGCATCATTTTCAAACAAACAAGGCAAAGGCAGCTCTTCTTTTAAGCTGAGAAAATAATCTGTATTGTTAATGGTAGGAGAGTTGGGTGCGTTGCGTAAAATGCCCGTTAAGGGATCAATGCTGCCTGGAAGGCTAAAGCCAATGCCTTCTATGGGCGCTATTCTTTTAAGGTCATCAACTATTTGTTTAATAGCTTCAGTGAGAGTGTTGGTTTCTTTGGGCGTGGGAAGGCGAATGGGGTTTAGAACATTGCCTAAAGAACTCACAACAGCAGCTTCAATTTTAGTACCACCCACATCAATGCCAATAGCATGTTTTACGGATTCTGTTTGCGTCATGAGTTTTACTCTGTAAAGCCTTTTAGCCGAAGTCTTTTAAGTATTATGTTTCCACCCAAGGTTTTGGGCATTATTAAGAGGGCTTGTTTAAGAGGCTCTATAGCGTTTTGCTGTTTGTCTCCTACAATGACCAGCGAGCTTGAGGGGAGTTCTGAAGATGAAAAGGCTAGTTTTAAGGATTGATAAGCAGGATTTTTTTTTCTGAGCGCATTCACAACAGAGAATTCATAGCCAGAAAGAAGCACAAACGTATTGTTATTACCCGCGGCGATTTCTTTTATGGTTGTTGTAATATCAGGAGAAGGAAGAAGCTGCCACGATATTTTTTTAATGGCGTCATTGTCGCCAAAGATTGTTTCATTGAGAAATTCTTTGCTGTATTCTTGCGCTGTATAGAGCTTCACTTTAGAATGTGATGATGCTAGCTTTGTAATGTCTGTGTCCTGGTTTGTCATGATAAAGTATTTTTCATAGGGGCCAGAAGAGTAAGCTGGAATTGTTTTCAATACAGTTTGTAATAAGAATTTATTTTTAAATTTTAATAAAAAACTTGGACTGACAATAGCCATATCAACTTTTTCATCTGTCAAGGCCTCAACATCATCATCAAGATCATTAAGGTAGATTCCCTGAAAGTTTTTACCTGTTTGTTCATTGAGATAAGCAAAGAACTCGCTTAAGTAAGGTTTAGCATCATCAGCAGATCCCTCACCCCCGGGATGAATAAAATAAAAATCCACTTTCTCCTGTGCTTGAACAGAAAATGAAAACAATAATAATAGAAGAATAATGAGTGTCTTGCCTTTATTCATAGGAATAAAAAATCTCTTGTCTTGAGCCCAAAGCCTTAAGCCTTAAGCCCCTTGTGTATACGCCTGCCTCTCTAATCGATCAAGAGCGGAGTGCTGATTTTTTAATATTTTATTTGACCAAAAACACTTTCATCTCTAGACTCAAAAAGCGTAAGAATTATAGGTTATTGTGAACAGGGTAAATACGAATATACTATTATGTAACACGAGCTATCATGCTGTGGCATTCTAGCTTGGGAGGATAAGAAGACATTTATCATTGATTTACCAGTCATGCTCCTCTTTGGTGCTTTATTTGCTATTTTTTCAGATGCGCTCAGACAGCATTCTGTTCTTACAGATCCTTATCTTTGGCACGCCTTGATTTTCGCGAGCATCTTTAACATTGCTGTTTTTTATGCGCTCAATCTTTATCCTGATTGGATGTGGATGTATTTTCGCGAAGACAGCAGTAATACAAAACATGAGCTAATCTATTTGTTTGTTTTTCTTTATTATTTACCGGTTATTTTTGGTTATTATCTTGGCCGTGATCTTAAACGAGTGTCTTTGTTTTTTTGGTTTTTGTTTATTCTTTTTCTTGCTTTGGCAGAAGCGTGGTTGATTTGGCATTTATATGACCGTTATTCTGTCCTTGGAACAAATCAGGAATTTGCGAGTGGAACAGCTATTAGCTTATTTGGTCCCAAGAACCCCATGAGCATGGTGATGAATGGCTCTGTTGGGGGAATGGTTGTTTATTTCATTCTTGTTATTGTTTTATACAAAAAACGTCCACGTCGCATGTTTCATAAGTAAAACCTATCATGAGCGCAAAACCGTACCAAATACCTAAACGTGCTGCACAAATCATCCTCGCTATTAGTCGTGCTTTGGTTTTTGAGCCAGAAGATCTTAATATACCAAACAGGGATGAAGCCCTTTTGCAACGTTGTCGTTCGATCTTGCAAGAGTTGCCCGTTATGTATCGCATGGGTTTTGTCATGGGCATTTATTTATTTGATCTGTGTGCTTTTCTATTTGGGTGTGGTTTTAAAAGATTTATTAGCTTGTCGTATGAAAAACAATGTCAGTATCTTGATAAATGTTTAACAAATAAAATGTTTACAGTGCGTAACATCATGTCAGGCATGAGAGGGCTCATTATGATATGTTATTTTTCAATGCCCGAAGTTTCTGCCTATATTGGTTATAACCCCAATAAACACGTGAAGGAAAGATTAGCACTAAGAGAGAAACTATTAAAAGGCTCAGGGCGCAAGGCGTAAGGCGCAAGGTGGATTTACCTTAAGCCCTAAGCCCTAAGCCCTAAGCCAAGCGTATGCTTTACAAATACAAAGACATAGATCGCCATGTTGAAATTGATTGTGATGTTTGTGTTGTTGGCTCAGGAGCGGGTGGTGCTGTTGCTAGCAAGGAGTTGGCTGAAGCAGGTCTTAATGTTGTGCTTGTTGAAGAAGGTGGCTATTTTACCACAAAGGATTTCAAGGTTGATGATACGATATGGAGCACCTCAAATCTTTATCGTGATGGTGGCGCGAGCATAATTATGGGAAAGCCTAGCGTGATGCTATCTGAAGGTCGTTGTGTTGGCGGTAGCACAACGATTAATGGTGCTATGTGTTGGCGAACACCAGGAAAAGTCTTTAAACGTTGGCAATGGGAACGGGGTTTATATGACATAACCACCAACAACATGGAGCCTTATTTTACAAAAGTTGAAGAAACTATTCATGCCAAAAGTATTTTACCGGAAGCCAAAAATCAAGATTCAGAACTCTTGCGTTTGGGTGCTGAAAAACTTGGTTATCGCTATCGCGCTAATATCCGTTCTCAAGATCATTGTGTGGGCGCTAATATGTGTATTACAGGTTGCCCTACAGGCGCCAAACATTCAACATTAGTTAATTATATTCCGGCGTTTCTCAATCATGGGGGAGAGCTTTTTACAAACTGTCGTGTTCATCGCGTTAAAACAAAGCGCGGAAAAGTTACCGGTGTGACCGGTTGGTTTGTTGACCCTCAGACCAAAGAAAAAAAATATAAACTTACAGTAAAGAGCCCCATTGTCATTGTTTCCGGTGGCGCCGTTCAAACCCCAGCCCTTTTGAAAAAAAGTGGTATTCGCGATGAAAAATCTTTGCTTGGTAAAAATCTGCTTGTACACCCTAACATGAAAGTTGTGGCGGCTTTTGAAGAAGCGGTTAATGCCTGGCAAGGTGTGAATCAAGGGTACCAAATTACAGAGTTTCAAGAAGAAGGTCTTTTAATGGGGGTCAACTTTACATCGCCTGGTGTGTTGGCCTTGGCCATGCCTCTTGAAGGCAATCAGATGTTACGTGTGCTTAAGAAAGAATTTCATCATCTGGTGATGGGTGGTGCTCTTATTGAAGACACAGGCTCAGGAACCGTTTATGTTGGGCCCTTTGATACGGTTGTGCCAACTTATCAACTCAATGAACATGATTTCAGACAGTGCATTCGAGGGGCGGCTTTATTAACAGAAGTGTTTTTTGCAGCCGGGGCCAAGAAATGTTATTTGCCCTTTACAGGCATGCATGAAATTCGCAGCCCAGACGATATCCCCAAAATATTTCAGCTTAAACTCAAACCTGCAGAACTGGAGCTCTTAACCGTTCATGTGATGGGAACAGTGCCCATGGGTAGTCAGGCACATAATTCAGTGCTTAATTCTTATGGTGCCTTTCATAATGTTAAAGGATTATATGTAGCAGATGCCAGCGTCTTCCCCACCTCCATTGGTGTTAATCCACAAGTGACCATTATGGCTTTGGCCACACGGACGGCGGAGTATATAGCTAATAGGTCCACTTAAGTACAATTATGGCGTAGGGCTCAGGGCGCAAGGCATAAGGTTTTTTTGAGTTTCTACATTTTTAACTAATCAACATACAATCCCCATAAGAAAACAACCGATACTTCATTTCAATGGCCTCTTTGTAGGCAGTGAGAATGGTTTCTCGATTAGCGAAAGCGCTCACAAGCATGAGCAGGGTGGATTCGGGTAAGTGAAAGTTTGTTATGAGGCGATCAATGATTTTGAAATCATGGGGCGGATAAATAAAAATATTTGTGGCACTTGATTGGGGTTGCAGGGGATAGCCCACAGCTTCTAGAACACGTGTTGAGGTTGTGCCCACAGCGGTGATGCAACGGCCTTCTTTTTTTGCCTGGTTAATAATGTCACAGGTTTCTTGAGGGATTGTGAAATACTCTGTGTGCATTTTATGATCTTCAACATTATTCACACGCACGGGAAGAAATGTGCCTGGCCCGACATGGAGTGTGAGCTCAGTGATGAGAACACCTTTTTCTTTTAATTGCTCAATGAGCCCTGTTGTAAAGTGTAGGCCTGCTGTAGGGGCGGCTGTTGAACCAGCTTGCTTGGCATAAATAGTCTGGTAGCGCTCTTTATCTAGTTCTTCTGAATCGCGCGCCATATAAGGAGGAAGAGGAATCTTGGCTTCTTGTTCGAGGTGTTCAAAGAGGTTGCCTGTGTAATCAATTTGCACAGTTCTTTCTGAACCGTCATTATCAAGAAACGTAATAGTAAAATTATCAAATTCAAAAACATCCCCTTGCCGCACTTTACGACCAGCATTAATAATAACCTTCCAAATATCCTTGCGCCTTAAGCCTTGCGCCTTAAGCCCCATGTCTTTAATTCGATGAATTAAAAGTATTTCTTGCCTCCCCCCATGTTTTCTCTTGGTGATCAGTCGGCACGGAAAGACTTTAGAATTGTTAAAAACAAGCACATCACCAGACTGAAAATGGTCTATAATGTTTTTAAATGTTTGGTGTTGTGTTTTGCCTGAATGGCGGTCCAAAATAAGTAATCGTGAGTTTTCTCTTTTATTCGCAGGATATTTAGCAATCAGCTCTTTAGGAAGATCATAGTGGTAGTCTTTTAGATGGTGTGACATTTGTGTCTATCGATTATGGTACCGAAGTTCCAGGGATCCAGGGATCCAGGGTTCCAGGGTTTTTCTCTGGCACTCTGGAGCTCCGGCTCTCAGGCACAAACATTTTCTATCGTCTATCGCCTGCCCCGTTTGCGGGGTCCATCGTCCATCGTTCATCGTCCAGCATCCAGCGTGGGTAGTGTTTCCTTTATCTTGCTAATCGTATCGTTCCCGCATTCTTCAAAAAATAGATCTGTTTGTGCTATCATTTCAATTATCTTAGTTTCATTATTGGCTGTGAGTGCTTGTTCTAACCCGTGTTTGAGTTCATTCAATTTTGATGTTTCTAGAAAACCTGTTGGCAGAACATATTCAATGAAAGAAAGAATATTTTTAGCTTCTGTTGTTATTGTGCTAAGTTCCATAAGCTTACCATCCTAATATATAGGCAAAAACAAGAGGCGCAACAATAGAGGCATCTGATTCAATGATAAATTTTGGTGTGTCAATGCCAAGTTTTCCCCAGGTTATTTTTTCATTGGGTACAGCGCCACTGTAGGAGCCATAAGAGGTTGTGCTGTCACTGATCTGACAAAAGTAACCCCAAAGAGGGACGTTGGTTCTTTGGAGGTCTTGATGTAGCATAGGCACAACACAAATGGGGAAGTCGCCTGCAATACCACCACCGATTTGGAAGAAACCAATTTTTGTATTGGGGGCCGTTTCTGTATACCATTGAGCAAGTTCAATCATATATTCTATTCCGGTACGAACCACATGAGGACTTTTGATAGAACCGTCAATGTTGTGTGCCGCAAAAATATTTCCCAAAGTAGAGTCTTCCCAGCCCGGTACAAAAATAGGAAGGTTTTTTTCGCAGGCAGCAATCATCCAGGAATTTTTTGGGTCAATTTGATAATATTTTTTTAAAACACCACTTCTGATCATGCGATACATAAACTCATGAGGAAAGAATCGTTCATCGCTATTATCGGCACGAGTCCACTCATCAAGCACAGCATGTTCTAAACGGCGAAAGGCTTCTTCTTCAGGAATACAGGTATCTGTAACACGATTGAGGTGATTATCGAGCAGCTTTTGTTCGTCTTGTGGAGTGAGGTCTCGATAGTGAGGAACACGGACATAATGTTCGTGGGCCACGAGATTAAAGATGTCTTCTTCGAGGTTTGCCCCCGTGCAACAAATGGCATGAACCTTATCCTGACGAATCATTTCTGCTAAACTAATACCAAGTTCAGCTGTGCTCATGGCGCCTGCCAGAGTGACTAGCATTTTATGACCATCATTGAGATGCTTATTATAGGCTTCAGCAGCATCAACAAGCGCTGCCGCATTAAAGTGTTTAAAGTGAGTTTTAATAAATTCGGTTATTTTCATATAGCCTCCAAGACGTGACTCGCTATCAGGTGATAGCGTTTTTCTCTATTATTCCTTAAGAAAGCTGACTGTCAAGTTGAGGGCTATTATTTGAGTGATATTTAGTTCGATTCATGGAGCCAGCGGCGATAAACGAGGTATTTGGCGATATAACTGGCTGTTTCACCATTCAGCGCATAGGGTTCACCAATGTCATACATATGTGGCATGCGATATTCGAGCATACCAGCAGGACCATAATTGAAATTACCTTTTACGATAGCTAAGCTTTGAACGGGATTAAAGTTTTGTAAGCTCCAATGAAGGTAGCGAGTACCAATTTCAATGTTTCTTTGCCAACCAGGGTGACCTGTAACTTCGTTATTGAGGTTTTCTAGGGAGATATCTTTTTTTGTAATTTGTTTGTAAGCTTCTTGACCAACTTGCATCAAACCAAAGTGTGTGCCCGCCGGATTTTCTTTGTTTTTTTCACCTTCTGACTCGATCATGATTATTAAAGAAACCATTTCAGGTGTGATGCCACTAAGCCCATATTGGGAAATCATCTGAGCGGCATATTGTTGGTGGGGTACAAATTTATTTTCATGGTTTTCATGATAATAGTTATTAAAAGAATCTCTTAAATGATGGCTGCTGATAAATGCGGTGTCAAAAGAACGATCAATGGCGGTTGTGATATCTGTATAATTTAAACCGCACAGAATATCGAGTTCCGCAACGACATCCGCACCATTGTCTTCAAGTTTATTAATAATTGTTTCTAGCTCATTACTTGTGAGGTAGTGGAATTTAAAGAGTGTTTCAATGGTTTGGGTTTGGCATGTTTCAGCATTGGGAAAGTGTTGTTCAAGAAGATCGATGACACTTTCTGCATTAACAAGGCCTTCGGCTAAAAAATTATAAAAAGAATCTTCTGTAAGGTGTGGTTGGGCAAGGCTTAAGGCGTGTCGTTGATCATGCACCCTGTGTTTAGAAGCTTTGTATTTAGCCACATCAACGCCTGCGTTTTTCAAGAAGGTCTGTGAGCCCATTTCCGTAAGAGTGTTTTCATACAGTTTTGATGCCATTGTTAGTAATGTGATGACCTGAGAAGGTGTTAATTGACAGTGGTGTGTCATGGAATCTACCAAGCTGAACATGGTTAAAATTTTCTCAGAAACATTACATCTTAACGCACAGCTTTGGTCTTCTGTATTCACGGTGATAACCTTGCTCACAATGTCTTTGATTCCATTTTTTCTACTTGAAGGGCTTGAGTAAGTCACATGTTCTAGACAGCTCATAATATAGAGGGTGTCTTCTGATGAGGCTTGAAAATAAGGAGAGCTTTTATCTCCATGTAGAATACTATGAGGGATTTCTGAAAAATCATAATGTTCACTAGTATCTATTGATTGAGATCCATGATCAGAAATATAAAGGTCAACACCAGCAAGAAGTGAATCACCAGTGTCTGCTGATCCCAAGGGTTTAAAATCATAGAAAAGGGCACCATCATTTGGGTGAGGCGTAACGGATATGAGTTTTTCTTCAAAAAGATAGGCTCGGTTAACAAAGCGTTTGAAAGTTTTGGAGCTTAAGTCAGGAGCGTTTTGTTCCAGAAAAACCTCAAATTCAGCAGCAGAGGAAAAGGTAGGGAGTTCATCTAGAACGCCTTTTTGGGCCATGGCAATAAATGTTTGTTTAATTTCTAATTGTTCATGGGGATTCAGTGGTTTGGTAAGCGCCTTGAGATCACGAGCAAGGTCGAGCGAGAAAACCCTATTTTCAGAATGAGGATCATTTTTGTTAAAACCAATAGTCATCTTGCTTATACTATAAGCAAGAACCTTGCCAATGTGAGATGTTTTATCGTTATGAAATCATTGATAAATATCGTTTTCATCAAACTCCAAAAGGGAGTTTTGTCACCATTTTTATAATTGGTTGTTGGTTTTTCTCCCATCGGTCCATCGGCCCATCAACCCAAAGGTGTAAAGAATTCTTTACAGTATGTGTTAACTTTGTTTAACACTTTACAATTTTCCTAACAGCACGAGATTGCAACTAGCCAATATCACAAAACAAATTATTTAAAGCCTCTGGCACAGCGATTGCTTATAGAAATGGTGGAGGTATGATTATGAGTTTTACAATTCTTTGTGTTGATGATGACCCTGGTTTTTTATTGGCCACTAAAATTGTCCTCAAACAGCGCTATAAAGTTTATGCTGCCGCAAGCTATATCGAGGGTATGGAGATCATGGAAAAAAACGCTGTGGATCTCATTTTTCTCGATGTTCATTTGGGAGCAGATAATGCCATTACTTCTATTTCAAAGATTAAGGGAAAATATCCCAAAGTAGATATTGTAATGCTCTCTGCAGAACGTGATCCTGTTTCGATTGTACAAGCAATTCGCAGGGGGGCCCTAGATTATATTTGTAAACCATGTCCTGCAGATGAACTTCTTACTATTGTAGAAAAAAGTTTAAAAAATAAAGAAGTTGTTGATCGCTATTCAGCTCTCATTGAAAACATGAATGATGCAACAGCGCACATTAATTTTATTGGCGAATCAGACGCTTTTCTTAGTGTGCTCGCAAATGCCAGGCGTCTCAAAGGATATAATACAAGTATCTTAATTGAAGGAGAAAGTGGAACCGGTAAAGAACTTATGGCTCGCTATCTTCACGAGCAAGAAGAAGATAAGTCACGTCCCTTTATTGCGGTAAATTGCGCAGCCATTCCAGAAAACCTATTAGAATCAGAATTATTTGGTTATGAACAAGGCGCTTTTACAGGAGCGAGCAAGAAAAAAGTTGGCAAATTTGAATTGGCGAATGGCGGTGATATTTTTCTGGATGAAATCAATTCATTAAAACCAGAGCTTCAAGCAAAATTACTTCGTGTTTTACAGGAAAAAGAATTCTATCGCGTTGGTGGGACACAATCTATTAATGTAAGCTTTCGTGTGATAGCCGCTACAAATGTTGATCTGGTGAGCGAGGTGAGGAATGGCAATTTCAGACAAGATCTCATGTACCGGTTGCGTGTGATTTCTCTTACTATGCCGTCTTTAAGAGCGCGCGCTGAAGACATTGATGGGTATGTCGATTTTTTTATCAAAAAACACATGAGAAAGGATATGGAAAAGTTTTGTTCTCAAGAGGTTTTAGATTGTTTTAAAGCCTATCACTGGCCAGGTAATATTCGCGAATTAGAAAACATTATTCAAAGCCTTATTATCATGTCATCAGGTTCAGAAATTGAACTGAGTGACTTACCTGAATGGTTAACAGATGATAATGGTTATTATGCACAAGCGAGTTCAGATCCTCTTTCTTGGTTGCCAACACTCACAACGAGTGACGATGAGCACTCACTCAGAGATTATATGAATGGAGTGGAAAAAGCATACATAAGGCGCGTGATAAAACTCACGGGAGGAAA
>JAHJDR010000171.1 GCA_018812345.1 bacterium
TCTTAATCACCCCTCACCCACACTCATTAATTGTCAAATAGGTGGCATTCACCAGCCTACTTACCATACCGATAACAATACTTTCTTTGGCACTCCAGGCAACCCGGCTCCCGCTTGTCAGCATGGAAATCAAGACAAAGTTGAAAATCCTAATTATGCTACAATCTTCAACGGCACTATAACAGGATCTTCTGCAAATAAGCTTATTAAAAATGATGCTAATTGGAACGTTAATGCCTTTCAAGGATTCCCTGTTGTCATAAAAAATTCTATTTACCTGATTAAAGAAAACACGCCTACAGCCATTACAGTACATGTACCACAAAATAAACCACAACATGATTTAGATAGCAAAAATCTGAATCCCGGCGAACCTTTTGCCATTATAAATCTTGAACAACAAAACAATAATTCTCCTCTGTATAACACAGGCCATCCTCAAGAGTTTTCAGAACGTGATAGAAAACAAAACAGCCGTTTTGCCTTTGGTAGAGCAGACAGAGGCCCCTTTGAATTGCCACAAGATGGGATCTTCATGCTACCAAATCATAAGCCTCTTCACGTTAAAGAAGGAGGTATGATCAATGTTAAAGTTGGCATTATGAAAATGCCACAAGAAAATGTTACTATAAATCTAACAGGTAATGATGAAACAATCATTCAGCCACAAACACTTGTGTTTCCTCAGGCTAATTGGGGTCAAGATAAGCTTGTGCAAATTAGTATTTTGCCCAATACAAAAGTTGAGGAAGATAGACTTAGCAATGTTACCGTAGAAGGTGTGAGCAATGATGCCAAATATAATAAAGCATTTCCAAACTATGTTATTACTGTTCAGGATGATGACAAAGCACAGGCACCAAAACCAGATAACAAAGACAAAAACAACGGAATCATTATTAATGAAACAGATGGGTCCACAAACGTAAGCAAAGATGGCCAAACAGACACCTACTCTATACATTTGGAAAAAAAGCCCACATCTGTCGTTGATATTATGGAAATACCATCTTCAAATATTGCTCTTGATAAACATAAACTGAGATTTAACCGCCTCAACTGGAACGTCCCTCAAGTCATTACTGTTTCAGCGCTCAAATTTCCCAAAGAGCTCCCCCCACAAAAAGGGGACAACGCCAAACTCGCACAACAAGAAAAAGCACCTCAAGACAATATTAAACACAAAGTCATCAGCATAGATCCTGCCTACAATAATATTAAAATTAACCCTATCGTCGTTAACATCAAAGCTAATGATAATACCGCAGAAGGAAAGGACAGCGCTAAAAAACCTACGATTACCATTGCAGACACACAATGTGTAGAAGCCACAACAACAAAACTCTTTGCCATTGTGTCTGGTGAGCTTAACTATCCACAGTATGAATGGAAACATATTTCAGGACCAGAATTTACATTGGGTGAAATGGAAATACGTTCCATAACAGATAATAAAGCCAAACTTATGGTCACCGCTACAGCGCCTGATTTTGACCCAGCCAATCATAGGACCTTTATGAAATTTATCATCAAAGATGGTGCGCAAACATATGATGCCACTATGATGATTAACCTTCTTCCAGAAGAAACTGAGCTTAGCAAAAACAACGTGCAAAAAGTCCAAGGAAAGGTTTTGGGCATTAATAGCAATGGTGAGCTCATGAATGAATTAGAAGAAGCCTCTTTTGATGACAATAAGCGCTTTATCATGCTCACTGAAGATGTAAAACTCTACATTAATGATGATTCCGAGCCACAGCTTCTGGCCTTTGATAACTATGTTATTTTCAGTGACTTCACTTTTGATTTTAATCGCGGCATTATTGTGAGTTTTGATCTTACCAAACTCACACGAAAAGATTATGACCTGAGCACACTCATAGACCTTAAAAACCCTGGTGTATATTCGTTTAAAGGCGCTTATGAAGAAGATATGCTCGGTTATAAAATTGCCTTTGGTGATGTTGATGGCAATGGCAGTCAAGAAGTGTGGGCGCTTGCACCGTTTGGCATCAATGATGCTGTCTTCTATATTTTCTCTGCGTCTGGTTTAAATCCTATTCGCCGCATTTATGAATCTGATGCCAGCAAGTTCTCAACCTTATTCACTGTTGCCGACATTAATGGAGATCAAAAAGCTGACTTTAATACCGCCACTATCTACACAACGAAATCTCATGTTCCTGATGATTATAAAAATGAGTATGGTCAATTTTTGGCTGCCGATCGTCTGCTTTCCTATTTATCTACCGATAATATGGGCTCTCGATTCAATATCGAGGAGCAGCCACTCGATCATATGATCACACCTCAAAATAGAAATGATATACAAGAATACGATGACCCTCCAGAAACCAAATATCTCAAAACGCAATATGCAACGGCAGAGGGTGAAGATGACAGTTTTATTGAACTCACTGTGAGCCTGGACATGAATGATGATGGTTTTGATGATTTGGCCTTAGCAGCTTCAGATCTTGTTGTGAGTGTGTATTTTGGTAGTGCGAACATTGAAGATATGACTGAACTCTCTGTAGACTTAAGTGAATTCATCACGAGCATCCTCAGCATGGCTGTTGGTGATGTTACAGGAGATGGCATTGCTGATATTGTTTTAGGTTGTAACGATGGTATTATAATTATTATTCCCGGCAATGCGAACCTTCCCTATGATGCGAGCCTCACAGCTGATGATGTGATTGTTATTCAGACAGAGAGCACTGAGGACATTGATTCCTTGTATGTGGGAGACACAAATGGAGATAGTGTGGCTGAAATAGCTTTTTATGATAACAAAGAAAATGTTACAAATCTCATAGATACCTTTAACGATTTTGCCAGCACTTCTAATGATCCGACTACAACTTCCGGCCCCTCAGGTTATCAATTAGCAGGTGCTGCGGGATGTTCCCTCAACCAAGCAGATCTTCAAGCCATTCATATGAGCCAAGACTACTTAACAGCCCTGCTCTTGCTTCTCAGTTTATTTCTATTCAGAATACATAAAAATAGTTTGCAAGAAAAAATTCGCACACAAACCATTATGATCAGAGGCAAGAAACATGAAATCATGATCAGGAAATTTTGAAGCGCTTTTTCTGGTTCCTGATTAACAGCTAATAACGAACAGCCTGCAGCGGAAAGAGCTGCGCCATTGTTTCCGGGGACATCACTCTCTTCAGCATCATCACTTTCTTCATCAACAGCACTTTCATTGTCTTCATCAATACTAAACTTAACAGCAGCACTCCATTCACTGCTGGCATCATTCTCATCAACA
>JAHJDR010000172.1 GCA_018812345.1 bacterium
AAAATGAAATGTGAAAAATGAAAAGTGAGAAATGAAAAGTTAAAAATGAAAAATGAAGAATGAAAAATGAAGAATGAAAAATGAAGAATGAAAAATGAAGAATGAAAAATGAAGAAGGAAAAATGAAGAAGGAGAGATTTATGAAAAAGATAGTAACACTAGTAATGGTACTTATATTATGCTTTGCTTGTGGTTTGACGAAAAAATTGTACCCTAAAGATGAAAATACAGCATTTTATGTCACAGAAGTGAGTCCTGAGGCTAATGAAGAGGTTAGCTTGTTAAAAACAGTTGCCTTGAAATTTTCACAAGCTGTTTATGAAGAAAGTGTAAATAATAATACAGTTTTTGTTATTAAGAGAAGTGTTTATGAAGAATATTCTGATTGGAATGACCTTTACGCAGATGTTCAAAATGGGGATGTTATTCCTGTTTCACAATCAGTAGCATTAGCTGATGATAAATCTTCAGTGAGTTTACAGGTTAGTGAAGAAGTTTTAGCTGATGATTATGTTATAGTGGCTTTACCTAAAATACAATCAGACAAATACTATCCTCTTGATCAAACAGTTATGGGTTGGGAAGAACAAAGTTTTCATAGCCGATTTGCTATCATTGGATCAGCTGATGGCGCTGCAGTTGATGTTTCAGTTAATGAAGGATCAAGTTATCCTGAAACACCAGATGTAGCTGAAACAACAGAAGAAATAGTTGAAGAACCTTTTGATTGGAATCGGTTATTGATTACTGAAGTAGTGACAGACCCGCAGCAGGATCATTCTGAGTCAGAAGGAGGAAATGGTGTTTTATTTGATGGTGTGCCAGGTACAGGCACTATTGGTAGCACTGATGAATACATTGAACTCTATAATGGGACTGATGATGTTGTAGATTTGAGTTTGTTTGGATTGAACATGGAAGATGGTACAAATGAGTTTGAGAATCTTATCGATGTTGAAGATCGTTTGTTTAGCTTAGATGGTTCGCTTGATTACTTTTCACCTGGTGAGTTTCTTGTCCTCGGTAATCCTGAAGGAGCTTTGAATAATTCTATATCTATTGAGCTATGGGATGAAAATGGAGATGTTGTGGATTCTGTGGCTATTGAAGATGCCAATGCTACGGGACTGGATGATGAAGCATATTATCGGGATGTTGAAGGGGAATGGGGGCAAGGGATGGCGAGTCCTGGAGGGTTTCTGGATATTTGATCCGGGAATGTGCGTTAAAGAATGAAAAATACATAAATGAAAAATGAAAAAGGAGGGGTGATGTGTAAAGGAAATGAGCTAGAGACTCGATTAGTAAATTTCGCAGTTTCTGTTATTGATTTAACAGGAAGATTACCTAAGAATTATACAGGATATCATATACTAAAACAAATTATACGCAGTAGTTCCTCTACTGCAGCAAATTATGCGGAAGCTCAATTCGCAGAGTCAAGGGCTGACTTTCTTCATAAGATCAAAATAGTGCTTAAGGAGTTGCAAGAAACAAAGGTTTGGCTTTTGATCGTTCATAGATTAGCTTTGATTAAAACTAATCAAAGTGTTGAATATTTAATAGGGGAAAATAAAGAATTGATTTCGATATTTGTTCAAAGTGCTAAAACAGCTCAAAAGAACAAAAAAAAGCCACCCAGAACGGTATGACTTTTTTCATTTTTCATTTATGTATTTTTCAATTTTCAATTTACAAAAAAAGCGGCCAAAGCCGCTTTTTTTGTTTATATAATCTTGAATGATATAATTATTTAAGTTCTGTTCCCGTCTTCTTAAAATAACGAACTTTTTTACCGTCTTTCAAAGCTTTAACACCTGTTTTGGCAGGTTTTTTTGTACCAGGATCAACAAGCATCAGATTGGAAACATGGAGAGAAGCTTCTTTTTCAATAATGCCACCAGCAGGATTCTTTTGTGTGGCCTTACTGTGCTTTTTAACCATAGCAACTTTTTCAACATAGGCACGTGTTCTTTCAGTATTAAACTTTAAGATTTTGCCTTGTTTGCCTCTGTTAACACCAGAAATAACTTCAACGATATCATCTTTTCTTAAACGTTCCATATTAACCTCAATGTAATCCCTTGTTGATAAGAACTTTTCTGAGACGTCTTAAATTTGTGGACAGTTTCTCAGGTTTTGCCTTAACCAAGTAGCGAGATAAACCACCGTGCTTATCAATAGTACGTAAACCCGATGTACTCACTTTGATTTTTACCTTAAGTCCGAGTTCAGGGACATAAATACGACGTTCCTGAATATTGGGTTGTTGGTAATGTTTTGATTTATTATTAGCGTGTGAAACGCGATTAACTTTATAACGTGTTTTTCCTGTGATCTCACAAACATTAGCCATAATTTACTCCTTTATCGCTTCTACTTTTTCTTCAGCTTTTACTTCAGTTTTTGTTTCTTGAGTAGCGTCAGCTTTTACTTCTTCAGTTTTTGCGTCTTCTTTTTTAGGAGCTTCTACTTTTACAAGTTGAAGGCTCGAGGCATGGAAGCTACCATGTAGTTCTTTTGCCTTTGTTTTTTCTTTTTTTAATTTTTCTAAAACAACACGACCACTGCGTTTATCAAGTTTTGTAATTTTGGATTTTTGTCCGGCAAATTTACCTTTTACAACTTCAACAGTATCGCCAATTTTCATGCCTAATTTCATGTTCTTACCTCTAATTCCTTCTTCGTAATTCGGAAGAGATCCCCGCACCGCTTTAGCAAAGCAGGGAAAAGTGAGGCGGATTATTAGCAATTCTTATATGTGGAAGCAAGACATTTTTTGTTTGAGTTTGTGGTTTTTATGCGAACATGTCTTTGTTCTTCTATCATGAGTCCCAGTCTCATTGGGACTGAGACTGGGATTGGGACTGAGATTGTGGGACTCATACAGCATAACTATATGAAATGATAGAAATAATAAAATATTACAAGTTGGCATGCTGACTGCAATAGAGATGAGTATAACAATAGGATGATTTGTATAATCATATCCCATGATGTTGTGGCGCGTTCCTCATTGGCGCGCCCAACAGCAATGGGATGAGGAGGAAAACAATGAATGAGATTAATTTATTTGAAAATGAAAATACT
>JAHJDR010000026.1 GCA_018812345.1 bacterium
CGGGATAATAATCACCATAGCCCTCTTCTATATTGCAGGTACAATCCAACTGAACAGATGGTTTGCCAAATGTATCAAGAAACTGCACTGAAAAATCGAAAGTTTCATCAGGATAAACTTCTGCAACCCATGCAAGTTGACCACTGCTCGTCTCAAAATCAATGAATTCATCATAGGTATGAGAATATCCTCTTATTACAGTTGGAAAATTATATTCAATATCACAACGTGAAGAATAGGCAGCATAATAATCAAAGGACACAGACCATGTTCCCATAAAATAACTTTCTTCATTTTTATCGTAACCAGCAGGTTCAATAACAGTTATACCACCACCAGTATCTTCATCCTCTTCATTGGTGCCATCAAAATTGTCTGCTGTAACATGATCGCTGTTTTGTTCTTCATCAGATATCTGTTCTTCACCATCATCAAAAATATTATTAATTTTATCTATTGTTTCATCATCAATACCAGCCTTAATTTTTAGATCCCCACAAGAAATCATATGCAAAATAAAAAGCACCAAAATACAAAAACCAATTTTGTTTATAAGGTTCATAATATCCCCCTTCTTAAAATTGTTTATTATGATCTTATATTAACACACAGGTGGGTCAAGCTAGGTCCATAACATAAGTTGGTAAAACTAGGCGGATTTATGATCAAAAACAGGGCTTTTCGGTCAATATTTAGGGACCTTTTAGGTATTTATTCAAAATATTATTTTGAACCGGCTATTCATGGGCACTGTAATGGCCATGGCATTATTTCTACCAGAGTAATCAATGGCACCATCTACGGAATCAGCCGTGTTGCCCGCCATGTTTCCTGCAAAAATGGAACCAAAGGAATCACCTGTCATGGTAAGAGATGAAGCTGTGGCATTTAAAAGGGATGATGCTATGACAGAAGACCCTTTTTTGGCGAGCTTGTAATTCATCTGCCCAGGCACACCAGCCACGTTGTCATCACCAAGCGATGAGCCTTTTATTGAATATTCTTTTCCGCCTGGGAAAATAACATAGTTAAAAACAAGCATAATCCTGTTGCCACCAGAATAATCTGTTTTGCCCACAAATTTGGATCCCGAAGGAATCAAAATCCTGCCATTATATGTCATATCAACATACGACATGGCTGTAACAGGCATATCAAGATTTCCAGAGCCTATCTCTCTTTCCAAATATACCCTCACATAAGAGCTTTTGGGCACAGGCAACAATGGCGCACGTATCCCCCTTGTCGTGTTAAACCCATTAGGATCGTATTTGATAAACAGTGGTGTGTTGTAATTTCTTTTGGCATCAAATGGATTGAGACTGTTTTCATCACCTGTCTTGTAACTTACATGGTCACCTATGCTCACATTTTGCTGTGATGGATTCTGTGAATTTGTCTGACTGGGTTTTGTCATTGTGTTTGGTGCGATCGTGCCTTCAATATCAAAATTTGAAAATATCTTTTGAGTTGCTTGCGTAACAACATCAATACCAGACTTGTCTGACTTTATTGATCCACTCTTTTTGTTTTTTGTACTTAAAAGCCACAATGTCCCCACCACAATAATCACAATGATCACACCAATGACCATTCTTACCTTTTTTTCCTTTTTTGTTATGGTGTTATCCGTATTTTTATTATTAAGATTTGCTTGCCCAGCTATGTTGTAAAAGTCCTCTTCCTTTGGTGTTGAGTATTCAACGCCATCTGGCAAGTATTTGTTTACCACAATGTGCTTGCCAGACTTGCCAATCACGTCTTTTTCAAAGGAATTAAAATCATCTCTTAAATCTGACATTATTTTACCCTCATCATGAGATCACCCTCCTTGCCAATATCAGTATAAACACTCAAGACAAGCTGCTGCTCCTCTTTTACTGTCACATTGGGGATTTTGATGATCCCAAAAGTTTCTTCATTGGGACTAAGTGTTTTCTTTTTTAGGGCCTGCTCAGTACCATAAGGTGTTTCGCTCTTGATGGTAAGCCCTGTAAAACCCCCAAGGGTTTGCAGGACCACATCACATTTAACTATTTTTAAGGCTGATTTCCCTCTGCTTATTATCTTAAACTTTAAATATGAGTCTGTCCCCAACCTGATTTTTTCCAAACACCTGATTTCAACATAAGCATTGGCATTTCTGTCTTTGCATTTCTCATGCGTGTAATCGTTTAAAAGTTGATCCAGTATGTTTGATTGTCTGGTCTCAAGAGGCATGTTGTTTACTTGAGCTAACGAGGCTTTTTGAGCAGAGTCATAAAAAACATACTTAAAGGGATGTTCTTTGCCATCTCTGCTGATCTTTAGAATGATGTTAAATTCATTGTGTTCTGTGGTAATAATTAGATTTGTGGCAAAATCGTTTATGGTAAGAGGTTTGCAAAGAATTTTATTATTATCTGGCGGTATTTTATCACAGGTAATGGATGTTTGATCAGCAATGGAAAAGGAAACAACCTCAACCGGCACTTCAAACATCACAGCAAACCCAGGTGTTACAGTTACCTGCTGTGTCACCACCTGCCCTTTGCTCACCTTAACGTTCTCAACGCTGGCCAAGCTAATCTTTGGCAAATATACCAGAACTAGAACAATATATATGAGCATGCTTCGTTTATTCACTCATCACCTCACTCATATTGTTATTAATAATTGCGGCATCCTCGTCTTTGGACAAGCTAATATCTTTTAATAGAATGCCGTAAGGGTGCTCTGGCGTTCTTGTGACCTTAGAGAGCACAAGATCAGCTTTGAGTGTTTTCCTGACAGGAACGGAATTTAATTGATCGATTGGCCTTGTTAAGAGATCCCCAAGCACATTGACATAAATTTGTTTTCCAGCAATCTCATAATCCAATTTTTTAATAACAACCTCATTTCGCACACCCGCTGCCTGTATGGTTTTAATGGCCTGAGTCTCTTTCATGTATTTGAGATGTTTTTTGGCATAATCCTCAGTCATCATGTTCAGACTTTTTTGAAACTGCGCCACAATGAGATCAGATCGAAGTCCCACATAGTTGTCCAAAAAGATTTTGGAAAAACTTTGAATGTCGTGTTCTGTGGTCAGCTCTGTTTCATAGGAGTAATTTGCCAAAACATCAGTGTTCCCCAGCTTATCAATTCTGATAACCAGAGGTGGTTTTTGTGCCACCACAATGAGCACAATCAGCATAACCACACACAAAGCCACAAGACCTGTTATAAAATAATGCAGGTTTTTTCTTTGTGTATTTATGGTGTTTAGCAGCTCGTAGGGAGATTCTTTGTTTTCTGTGTGATAAATGTTGTTTTCTTTCATAAAAACCCCCTGTTTTGGTTTTTGTAAGCTCTAATAAAGCCTCACACCGCGTTTGTAATCGTATGTCAGCCCATCGTCATATGATGGAAAGGCCTCTATTTTTAAATCATGACTATTGTTTAACTGCATAAGAAATATCTCTGCTGCACCCACTGTTTTGAATGTTTCATCAATTTTCTGTTCTTTGGAAACAACATGAAAGGCATATCTATGTCCTTCCTTGAGATGATGGTATTTAATAAATATCATACACCTGCCCCTTCCTCATAATTGCTCTGATAATCCTGATCCTTTTTTGTCTGTTTTTTTCTGGCTGCAATCATTGTACTGGGTGAATCCACATGGTGATTGCTCTTTTGTGTGGCCATGGGATTTTTTGTGGTGCCAACAGAGGCAAGTGACGAAGATGACGAGGCATCAGCTGACCCTGAGGCCCCTCCCTTTGCTGCCCCAGAACTGGCAAGCGCTGCTGCCCCGCCAGCCTTTCCAAATGTGGCCGCCACCAGAAGCGCCTTGCCTGCTGCCGGAACCCCTTTTGTAAAACCACTTTGTAATTTCTGTGCCGCAAATTTTGTCACAGCCATACCAGCACTCGCAAAGCCGCTGCCTGTAAACACCATTTCAGAGATTTTTGGCACAATGGCAAAACACAAACCAAAACAGATGTTCATGGCTGAAATGGTTATAAAATCAGAAGGACCAATATTGTTGGCCATGCTTAATTTGGGAATAGTGGCCATGATTTTAATCAAAATGGCCATGATGAGAGTCCATGAAAACACTTGAAACAGGGATTTGA
>JAHJDR010000173.1 GCA_018812345.1 bacterium
AGAATTGATATTTTTCATAATCCCATGGATTATTTTGATGAAGTGGAACGTGAATTTAAAGATAACTTCAAAGAAATAAAACGTTTTTACGAAAAGCAATCAAAACTCAGACATAGAACACAAGTTAGTGATCTTTTTGAAAAACTCATCCCTCATACATGGAAAGAACGACAGGTCTTTAAAAAATTCATTAATGAACAATCACTCAATGAAAAAAGCACGGATTTTATTAATCTCTTAAAACAAGACCCTCGTTTAAAGAGTTTTTTCTCATCTCAGTTTCTCTTAGGTTACCAACAATTTTGTGATTCTCCTTTTGCCTATCAAATTTCAGCACTACTCAACCCCGGAGATGGTGAAATTTTCAATGTTTATGCCGGCCTACAACACCTCAAAAAAATCTTACATGAACGCATTACTCATTATGATGGTGCTGTCAGAAATGATGTTCAAATTAACAGCCTCCTTTTCAGAAATGGTATCTTTGAAGGACTTGAACTAGATGAAGCCCATGGACAAATCTTATGTAAGTACGTGATTTGGAATGATGATCTTAACAAGTTAAAAGACTTATTGCCACGTAAATGGCGTTTTAGACAATTAAGAAAACAATGTGCGCCTCGTCATGATCCTTTTTATTGGTTTACAACTCGTTTTACAGTGCCAACAGTTTATTTACCAAATCCCATGCGTAATAATGTTATCATGATAAACAATCCTGAAAAAGAGTTGATAGGAGACAATTTCTTATACTTACAGCTCAATAACAATCCTGTAGAATCTGAAACACAAATTCACGTAAATTTTTTATTACCACAATCAGCACTATCTGAAGATGAAGAATTCTTTGATTCCTATTTTGAAGCCATTAAACAGTCGATGATTAAGCTCATGCCGTTCTCAGACAATGATATACAATTTGATTTTCCCACAAAAAGCAAAGACATGCCAACAGA
Source organism: bacterium (assembly GCA_018812345.1). Taxonomy (GTDB): domain Bacteria; phylum UBA10199; class UBA10199; order UBA10199; family JADGCS01; genus JAHJDR01. The sequence goes on from JAHJDR010000173.1 coordinate 957, forward strand.
CACTCTTTTTCCTCTAACAGAAAATGATTTTGAAATTTTTCGTCATGCGGCCGCTCAAAACTCTGTTTCACACCAAGTAGACAAGCATTTCATCAACCTTTTCAAACTTGATTATCGCACGCCAGCGCCTAATTTTTATTTATCTCATCCAGATATCTTTACAGCATTTGGCCTTGATGCCAAACTCATGCTCGGCCTCAAAATCACAGACAACATTTGGTCAGAAGTGGAAAAAGTGAAAAAAAGAGCCATGAAAACAGAACGTCGGATAGCTTAATAAACCTTTGTTTTTCTACCGAGTCTCCATTCACGTCTTTGCTGCGCTTGCTTATAACGACGTTGCTCGTCCTCTGTTTGAGGATCGATAGAAGGGACCTTTTTAACTTTTCCCTTTTCATCTAAAGCAACCATCGTCAGATAGGCACTCGCTGTATGTTTTTTAATTTGTTTTGTCGCGGTTTCAGCAAAAACTTTAACACCCACTTCCACAGAATGTTTACTGGCAAAATTTATGGAGGCCTTCATGGTAACCACATCACCAAGTTTCACAGGATGAATAAAAAAGAGATCATCCATGGCTGCTGTGACCACAATAGAACCACAATGTCGTAAAGCCACAATGCTGGCAGTCACATCAATCCAACTCATCATGGTCCCGCCAAATAAATTACCAAGAGGGTTTGTATCTCCTGGAAGAACAACATAGGTGTTTTCAGTGATGGATTCTTTAACACGTTTTGAATTAAGCTTTTTCATAAATCTCAATATCCAATATCCAATATCCAACACGCAATATCCCAGTACAGAATTACTTGGATATTGGATATTCATTATTGATTATTGAATAGCCTTACTATTCGTTATTCTATATCTTCCCGCAACTTCGGTTCCCGCACAGCCTTTACTTCATCTAAGCGCTTACAAGGTGCTGTTACAGGTGCTTCTTTAAGAAGTTCTGGTGTTTCTTTGGCTTCCTTAAGAATTTGAATCATGGCATCACAAAACAAATCAATCGTTTCCTTTGATTCTGTTTCTGTTGGCTCAATCATGATTGCCCCGGATACAATAATGGGGAAATACACTGTTGGTGCATGAAAGCCAAGATCTAACAAGCGCTTGGCAATATCAAGTGTCTTTACATCATATTGCTTAAAAGACTTATCAGAAAAAACAACTTCATGCATGGAAGGTGCTGTACACGCTAATTCAAGGTGACCTTTCAATCGGGCGCGTACATAGTTGGCATTGAGAACAGCCATATCCGATATTGATTTCAAGCCTTCAGCCCCATATTCACGGATATAAGTATACGCACGAACCAGCATACCAAAGTTTCCAAAAAAAGCACGCACACGCCCAATCGATTTAGGGCGATCAAATATGGCACTATAACGCCCATGTTCTGTGCGCGCGATCACAGGAACGGGTAGATAAGGTTCCAATTCTTTTTTAACCACAACAGGCCCTGCTCCCGGACCACCACCACCATGAGGCGTTGAAAATGTTTTATGTAAATTAATATGCAAACAATCCACACCCAAATCAGCCATCAACACATGTCCTAAAATAGCATTAAGATTTGCCCCATCGCAATAGACAAGCCCCCCATGAGAATGAACAATATCTGTTATTTCTTTTATATTCTTTTCAAAAACACCAAGTGTTGAGGGGTTTGTCACCATGAGACAAGCCACATCATGATCCATAACCTCTTTTATTGCTTCAGGATCCATAAAGCCTTCTGGCGTTGTTTTAACCGTTACCACCTGATAACCGCAAAGACTTGCTGTAGATGGGTTTGTGCCATGTGCTGAATCTGGTATTATAACTTTTTTTCTAGCATCACCACGATCGGTTAAACAGGCCCTAATCATTAACAACCCTGTTAGTTCACCATGAGCGCCTGCGGCTGGTTGTAATGTCACGGCATCCATGCCTGTAATAGTTTTTAAGAGATCACCAAGATCAGACATGAGTCGCAAATTTCCCTGAACAGTGTACTGATATTGCATCGGATGTGTGAGCGCAAAGCCTTCTAACTCAGACATTTCTTCATTGATGCGAGGATTATATTTCATGGTACAGGAACCTAGGGGATAATAATGCGTATCAATGGAATAATTAAGTTGTGATAATTGTGTGTAATGTCTGACCACATCGAGTTCAGATAACTCAGGCAAATTAAGCGGTGCCTGACGACACATATCATTAGGCAGGAAGTCCTCTATGGATTTATCAGCAATAGATTCCATGTTAAATGAATAACCTTGTCGCCCTTTTCGTGTTTTTTTGAAAACTGTTTTAACTTCCATTATAAAAACCTCCTCAATCGTTCGACAAAGATCTCAATATCCATAGGTGTGTTCAACTCAGTCGTGCAAATAAGTAAATGACGCTCAAATTCAGGGTAATATGTTGATAAATCAATGCCTGCGAGCACACGATCTTTGAGTAATTTAATAACAGCTTCTCGCGCGGGAACGCTCAACTCAACAACTGTTTCGTTAAACTTTGGAGATTTAAAAAGAACAGCGTTAGGATTCTTCTCAGTGATTTGACCTTCCAGTAATTTGATGTTGTTCATATTCATCAAAGCTAATTTAGAAAGACCTTCACGTCCCATGAGTGATAAATAAATAGCGGACATCAAAGCACACAGGCCTTGATTAGTACATATATTTGAGGTCGCTTTTTCACGACGAATGTGTTGTTCACGAGTAGCAAACGTGAGCACATAACCACGTTTACCATCTTTATCGACTGTTTCACCAACAAGGCGACCAGGCATATTACGAATGTATTTTTCTTTTGTGGCAAACAGACCTAAATAAGGTCCTCCATAATTCAAACCAACACCAAAACTCATTCCCTCACCAATGGCAATATCAGCACCCACTTCAGCAGGTGTTGCTAATACAGCATAAGATAAAGCTTCTGCTGCCGCCACAACAAACAAAGCTGGTTTTTCACGAACGAGATCACCTACCGGCTTTAAATCTTCAATCACACCAAAAAAGTTTGGTGACTGCACCAATACAGCAGAAACAGAATCATCAAGATGATCTACCAGAAATTCATGATCTAGTTGTCCTGAACGTAACACAGGAATTTCTATGATCTCATAATTTTGATGTTTCAGATATGTTTTAACAACATCCCGATAATGAGGATGAACAGAACGCGCCATGAGAACTTTGTTTTTTCGATTGATGCGTTTCGCCATCAGCAAGGCCTCAGCACAAGCCGTAGAAAGATCATAGTTGCTCGCATTAGACACATCCATACCTGTTAACTCAGAAATCATGGTCTGAAATTCAAAAATAGCCTGCAAAGTACCTTGTGATACTTCAGCTTGATAAGGTGTATAAGCTGTGAGGAATTCACCACGCTTGACAAGATGCTTAATCACTGAGGGAATATAATGATGATAGGCCCCTGCGCCAATAAAATTACACCCTTCAGCAAGACTGATATTGCTATCAGCCAGCTCTCTGATTTCCTGTCTAAGTTCTTGCTCAGCAAGTCCTTTAGGTAATTTGAGGTTTTCCTTTAGATGAAACTCTTCCGGAATAGATTTGAACAATTCATCTACTGAGGACACACCAATAGTCTTTAACATTTCAGAAATGTCATCTTGAGTATGGGGTATATAGCGCATTTTACGATTCCTCTACAACAAATGCTTCATAAGCTTCTGCTGTCATAAGATTGTCAATTTCAGTTTCATCTTCAACAGATATTTTGATAATCCAACCTTCAGCATAGGGGTCATCATTAACCACACCAGGATTATTCATAACAACCTCATTAACCTCAACAATGCGACCAGCTACAGGCATATAAGCATCTGAAACAGATTTAACTGATTCAACAACACCAAAGGCTTCGCCTATACTAAATTCATCACCTGGTTGTGGAAGTTCTAAATGAACAATATCACCTAATTGCTCGGCAGCATAATCCGTAATACCAATTGTATAAACGTCATCTGTTTTTTTAACCCATTCATGTTCATTGCTATATTTAAGTTCCGTAGGATATTTAGCCACGTTTTTCCTCCATTGATGTCGTATGCGTGCCGAGCAGTCCACATCACTAAATGTTTGGTCGCTCGTCGCTCGTCGCTCGTCGCTCGTAATATATTACGACCAACAAGAAACGACGACAAATTATTAACGCCGTACGCAGTACGCACTACGCACAACGATTATAAAACGGTGTTTTCTGTACAACCGCTTTTTTCTTTTTTCCACGAATATCAATTAAAATTTCTGTACCAACATCTTTATAATTAACATCAATCAACGCAATGCCAACAGCTTTTTTTAATAAGGGGGCATGCGTACCGCTGGTGACATAACCAATTTGTTTGTCACCTACAAAAACAGGACAACCATCCCTGCCAATACCTGCTTCTGCCATTTCAAATCCAACAATTTTACGCGTCACGCCTTGGTCTTTAATACTTTGTAGAGCCTCACGACCAATAAAGTCACCTTTTTGCAGTTTGACAACCCAACCAAGATTGGCTTCTAGGGCATTTATCTCACTATTAATTTCATGACCATATAGACTGTAAGCAACTTCTAAACGAAGTGTATCACGAGCACCTAAGCCACATGGTTTAACACCATAGTCAGCACCAACCACAAGCAACTGTTGCCATAAGGTACAAGCATGTTTCGCCTCTACCATCAGTTCAAAACCATCTTCTCCTGTATACCCTGTACGAAAAACTTTGACGTTCGCATCGCCTATGCTTGCTTCTGTACAATTATAATATTTTAAACTCGTAAAATCCTGATTAAATACTTTAGCCACCAGCGCAGGGCTTTTGGGACCTTGTACGGCAATAAGAGCATAATCATCACTCACATTTTTTAATGTTGCCCCTTCTGAGTTTTGTTTTTCAAGCCACGCAAAATCTTTTTCAAGATTGGCAGCATTGACAATAGCAATGTAATGATTCTTGGCAACACGACTTAAGATGAGATCATCTACTACAGTCCCATTCTCATAGCAAAGCAGTGTATACTGACAGCCACCGTCTTCAAGTTTGGCCACATTATTAGTTGTCACACGATTCAAATAGTCTAAAGCTTTGTCACCCGTAATTTCAAATTCCCCCATATGGCTCACATCAAAAAGCCCCACGTTTTTACGCACAGCCATATGTTCATCAATCACTCCAGAATATTGCACAGGCATTTCCCACCCAGCAAAAGGCACAATGCGCCCATTAAGTTTTTTATGTTCATCATACAAAGGTGTTCTTTTTAGCTCCGACATTTTCTCTTCCTTTTACATTTTTCATTTATGTATTTATGTATTTTTCATTTCAAGCTGCTTACAGCAGCTTGAAACGTATTCTTCATCAACATCGCAATCGTCATCGGCCCCACACCACCTGGCACAGGGGTGATAAACGATGTTTTGTCTTTTACATTTTCAAAATCAACATCCCCACAAAGTTTACCATTTTCATCGCGATTCATACCAACATCAATAACAACAGCCCCTTCTTTGACCCAATCAGCCTTGACCATTTTAGCACGGCCCACAGCCGCAACAATCACATCTGCTTGCTGAGCCTTCTTATCTAAATCAATAGTGCGTGAATGAGCCATAGTAACAGTCGCATGTTCTCTGAGCATGAGTATAGCTTGTGGTTTACCCACAATATTTGAACGTCCAATAATAAGAACGTCTTTACCTTTTAACGAAATATTATAATGAACGAGCATTTCCATAACACCTGCAGGTGTACAGGACACAATACCCTCTTGACCTATGAGCAGTCGTCCCATATTTTCCGGATGAAAACCATCAGCATCTTTTTTAGGATCAATCGCGTGAATAATAAAATCATCATTGATGTGATCTGGCAATGGTAGTTGCACAAGAATACCATGCACCTTATCATCGACATTGAGTTTTTGAATAAGCTCTAGAAGCTCTTGTTGTGTTGTTTTTTCAGGGAGGTTGTGGTGAAAAGATTCAATGCCACAAGTTGCCGCACTCTTAATTTTATTTTTAATATAGACCTTACTCGCCCCATCATCACCAACAAGTATTGTGGCAAGCCCAGGAACAACACCAGTTGCTTTTGTGAACTCTTCAATATCTACTTTCAGATTTTCCTTAATTTTGGTGGCTAATGCCTTTCCATCTATGAGTGTGGTCAAGGTCACCTCGTACATGTTATAAGTAAAGATTATTAATCAAGTTGTTGGAGTTTTTAGTGGATAAAAAAGGGTTTGGCAACTTAAGATTTAGTGACTTAGCTTAGGAACGCACAAATGTATCTAAGAGCTTAATATCTTTAGCAAAGCACACATAGTAAACCAACCATGCCAGCATCACACCGCTTATAACATCTAAAATATAGTGCTGTTTGATAAGAATTGTAGACGTCGAAATAATAATGGCCACCAGTAAACCAATCCATTGGATTTTGGGACGGTATTTACGAATGATAAAAAAGGTTAAAAAAGCAATGGAAACATGCATGGATGGAAAAGTATTAATCGGCGCATCCATTTCATAAAGTGTAGAAATAAAATAATAACCCATGGTATCAGCTGATAAATGCGGTCTGAGCACATATTCTACAGGAAAGGAAAAATAAAAGAATACATGAATAATTACCATGGCAACAAAGGCTATGATGATTTTCAAAATGTATTCTCTTTTTGAAATCATGGCAAAGAGCCAAACAGGCAAAAGATACTCAAGCGAATAAACAAGAATACTAAAAGGCATGAATGGAATTTTTTCTTCACCAGGAAGTAAAAGATCATGTTGCCCAACATCAAAAAAAGCCAAAACAATTTTTTGTGACCCAAGATAACAAGTCAAAATAAATATGAGCAATCCTACAACCATGAACATGCGTTGTTTTAAACCAATTTCCTCGTCCATATCCTTATTTTACCATATTTAGAGCATTTTTTAGAACATCATGCCGCTTTAGTCTTATAACATACTGGTTTTTATGGATATTTCAAGTGATTTTACTTACAGAATTTTCTGACTTCATCTATTAACCTTGGATTTTCAGATTCTTTGGTGAGCTGTTTTGCCCATTTCCTTAAATAGGTCTTATCAAGCTTATTTTTTTGGCGAATTCCAATTGATTCTGCATCTAGAATATCTTTTGGACGAGCAGCTATGAGCTTGAATAAGATAAGATCTTCAGCGGATGGAAAGAAAACTGATTGCCCCATAAACAAGAGCCTTTTCTTACGTTTCATGGCTTCTTCTTCTAGCTTTGTTGAAGCTATTATTAAATCAATCTGCACTGTTTTATAGAAAATTCGAAAAGATCCAAATTTCATGATGCTAAGTAAGG
>JAHJDR010000174.1 GCA_018812345.1 bacterium
ACCTTTTTTATCAATTACGATCCAACCCAAATCATTGCGACCATTGCTATAACTCCCATTAGTTGTTTCATACATGTGCAAATAAACATTAAACGAAGACTCCACCTGGGCTTGATAAAAATCAACCATGGTGCCTGCAGAAACACTGAGGCCATAATCTGAAGCTGTAACATTAGAATCAACTAAAACGAGACTTTCTGATTGACCGGCAAAACGCACTTCAAAACTCGTGCCTTCTTCAAAATCCACAATACCATTGGTCTCTGGTTTTCGCTGGATGGATCCTAATTCCAAATCCCATCCATAACCCACAACACTATTGGGGTTTTTGCGCTGTGAATTGTAGTTAAGAATCAAATTTGGTTGCACACCACCAGTTGCCGGTGCCACAGGAAGTTTTACACTATAGGTTGCAGCCCCACTAAAAAGATCGGCTTGCACACTTTGCCCCGACGCACTCGAACCTCCTGATCCGGTATGCAAAAATGACGGACCGCCACCTGTTCCGCTAGAAACCGTTGCTGCTTGAACATTAGCCAAAGGCGACAGAACAAGCATGCTTGTGAGAAGTAATGTTATCAGAATATTGATCTTCTTCATTGGGCGCTCCTAAACGTTCCTGTTTTCCTCGTCGTTGTTGTATTGTTGTTAAACGGTTGTAAGACACCTTCTTTGAGCCCTGGGCCTTGTGTTCCTTTTTGGAAATCACCTTTATTGAAATTTCCTTTTTGAAAAGGATTGTCCTTAAATGGTCGTCCGTTGCCATTGTTTGTTTCACAATACCAATCATTTTGTCCGACATTTCTAATATGAGGACATGTATCTACATGATCTGCAAAACCATCATCATCAGAATCTGTAAGCAAAGGGTTGGTTTCTCCTAAATAGGCCTCCCATTTGCCATTGCCATTTAAATCTTCTTCACCATCTTCCAAACCATCAGCATCTGTGTCTGCTAGCAATGGGTTTGAATCATTGGCTTCTAAAAAACTGCCATCACCATGTGTTTCAAAATAATCCCCAACACCATCTTCATCTGAATCAGGATTGTAAGCACAGGTTTCATCATCATCCCACACACCATTACGGTTCTTATCTTCCACACCATCGGGCAAACCATCGCCATCACTGTCTGCTGAATTAGGGGATGTTCCTTCAGAACCTTCTGTGCCATCCCCCAGTTCATACACATCGAGGATACCATCCATATCAGCATCTTCACCCACCTCAACATTCACACTGTATTCAGATGTGTTTCCGGCTTCATCAAATGCAAGGGCCGTGATCATGCTACCTTCAGAAAAAGAATAGGTGTTTGGTAAAACTGAAAAGGCGTTATTTACAGGCGTAAAATCACCAACAAAATCCATGCCGCCACCGTAAAATACATTATCATCAATATCTGTTTGTGATAGCGTATAAAGTTCGACACGTGTTGCCCTAGGCGCAGCGCCCCAACTAAAATAGCGAGCCTCTCCACCGGCAGAATTAACAAGTTCAAAAACTTGGAAATGAGCAATCGTATTTAAGAATGTGTTGGCTCCGTAATCCTCATCAAGCCAATCATTAACTGTTACATGATCGCCACCTAAATCAATATCCAAACCTGTTCCATAATTACTACCAATGCTATTATGTGTGATTGTAATATTTTCTGTACTTTCACCCAGAACCCAAACACCGCCGTTAGCATTATTTTGGATATTATTTTTATCACTATAAAAATTCTCACCACCAATGATAACATTACTAGATTCATCGGCTACAACAATACCAACACCATACCCTTCATAAGTACCGGGACAGGTACTACTGTCATAGAGATCATAATCAGATAAACAGCGCCCACTGCTCACAACATCGTTGTGCCGCACCACTGAATCACTGCATCTAAGCCAAATGCCATCAGTTCCGGCATCAGTAATTGTATTATCTTGAATCGTTACTTCATTGGCATCAACATAAATGGCATTCTGATTATTGGGTCCAAAATCATTGTTCTGAACAATGTTTCCCGAACCATCCACACCAGAATAGGTTTCACTAAAGGCATCACTCACAACCACACCATAAAGATTTGTGTCTACAGCACCTGTATAAGTCATTCCAAAACGATTATATTCAATGGTGTTATTACGCCCAAACAAACAAATACCCGCACCGCTATTATTTCCCACAAAACTGAGTTTTGAAATGTGATTGTTATCTGTGTAAACATGAAAGGTACAATCATCACCAGCCACACCGCCACCACCGTTAACTTGAGCACCATCTAGCACAACATCCACATCATCAGAGCCTTCAAAAGTGATTGTGCCTAAGCAGTCTTCAAGAATAACAAGAGGCGCTAAAAGCTCTACGCGCGTTTCTGGGCTATCAATGATCGCAAATGATATTGTGTCGTTGCCTGCTTCATCACACGCATCCTGCAATATTTTACGCACGGTCCCATTGCCCATATCATCTGCTGTGTTCGTCACGATACGTTCCGAAGCAAATGTAGCAAAAGGCAACATAAAGACCCCTGTTAATATAATTAATAATATTTTTCTTGTTTCCATTATTTCCTCCCAGCTAGAAACTAGCTGTTACACCAAGGCTTCCACCAACAGCATGCGTTTTATAAACAATGCCATCGCTCTTACCCTGTTCAAAACCATAATTAAAACCACCATAAATACTTAAACCTTCAATCGGCAGCTGCCATTGAACACCCGCTCCCACGTCAGCTTGAAACACACTTGAAAAGGCAGGATCAGCCACATAGCCTTTTCCAAAATTACAGGTTAGGGAACCTAAACCCAAACCAGCGCTTCCTTGCAGATAAACAAAATCTTTAAAGAGAAAACGATAACCGCCTTGAAGGGATGCCTGTGTTCGCTGAGCTCCCAACAAGTCAGCATTTCCACGCAAAAAATCAAGACCAAGGCCAACTGTGGGACCAGAGCCTCTTAGCCATCGAGGCATATAATTGGCATTATCTTTGTAATGATAAAGCAGCTGAAAACCATACCCTGAGGAATCTTTGAAATCACCAGGAGCGTCATCATAAACGTCTTTTATCATGACAGCAGGATTCACGGTATTTGCTAAAGACACAGAATGCTGCCCTTGCGCTTTGCGCTCTATTGTTTCGACAGAGGCATCACCTTCTCCAGCTTGCTCTTCAACAATGTCTACTGAGTTTGTCTGCGCAACAGTTTGCTCTGTTTGTATTGTATTATCTGACATATAAATCTCCTTACGTTCTAATAAGCACTACCAAAGATCTCTACCGTACGTGACCCGCATAAAAATGAATTAATCGTTAGCGTACCATCATAGTCACCAGCACTGTGATGAGGAAAAATCATAGGCACATCAATTGAATCGCCTGCATCGAGAACATAGTTTCTCAAACCCGGGGCAACACCCTCAACATCTGTTCCCAGTGTAAAAGACAGGCCACCATCTACAGTGCCATTCATTTGCCAATTTTCATTTGGTTCATTTGAAATGGTAACATATTGAACAGGCATGTCTTGGTCCTCTACGGAAAGAGCACCAAAATCGACAATGTCTGTTACAGTAAAATTACAATTGGGAATATTAAAACCCGTTCCTGTCAAAGCTATGGTTTCCACTTCTTCTGAGGCGTTACTCACAACAATTTCCAACTCTGCTGTCACTGTTCCATGTGTTGTGGGAATAAAGGTTACGGGGATTCGAATAATATTTTCAGGTGTGATCGAACTCAAAAGTTCAGGCGATGTGCCCACAAAGAAAGAGCCTGTGTCATCATTAATCACGCGAATTTCTTCAATACGCGCAACATCGTCACCAACATTTTCAAACTCAATAAATTGTTGTTGGTTAGGTTGATGACCAAAAGGATCACCCGCTCCAAAATCTACTTCAGGTGTAAAAAGTAATATTTGTGAGAACAAGGCCTCATTAGGATTGCTCTCCTCGTCAACTTCTTGTCCATCATTAATCCCATCACCATCTGAATCAGGGTTATTAGGATCTGTACCCAGCTCATATTCTTCAATTTCTGTAAGACCATCAGCATCAACATCATCTGTTGTGGCCCCTTCAACAGTAACAAGAATACCACACTGTTCTGTCCATGACGTGGCTGTCGCCCCATATAAGGCACGCATGCGCACACAATAAGTTTTATCTTTTTGCAAATACTGAACACCATTTCTGTAGGGAAGATTTATCTGCGCCCCACCTGTGTAGGGAAATAAAGTGGAGTTATAAACATCCCAGGCAGGATACGTGGGATCACCCGTGTCTTCTTTAATCTGAACTTCATAGTAAGTTAGGTTGGGATCTTCGATTTGGGTTGTTTCAATGTGAATGCCATGATGTGCCGGCCCTTCAAAGGTTGTTGACTCTGCTGTATTAATGCTCACATTGGCATAACCCAAAGCATCACTCACAACACATATAAAAACAAAACTAATTAAAAGAAGACCAAATAGTATTTTTTTAAATGTTTTCATAAAAATCCTTACAATAAATTAAACCTCTCACCCCTTTCTTATTCACATTCCGTGCCAAAATATTTTGTTTATTTTATGCAATGATTTTAAATGGTTATGTTTTTAGGCTCAAATCAAACTGTAACGTGTGTTCGGATAACTTAACAGATGTGTTTTAGATTTTGGACAATAACAAAAGGCCCTATCATAGGGCCTTTTGTTGAAAGATGTTGTTTTTACCATCAATAATAATAGCACCAATAACTCGCACAACCCAAACTAACGTCTTCTTTTCCTAGCTGTGTGTACGCATTATTCATGTCTAAAAGATATAAAGAATCACTCGAAAGAATATATAATCCTTTTTCTTCTTCATCACCAATCATCATGGTGCGATGAATTGAAGTATACACTTCATCATTGAGTGAAACTTCTGCCAGTGTTTCAATGCCTGTATCACTATCTATATGATACAAATGAACACC
>JAHJDR010000175.1 GCA_018812345.1 bacterium
CAAAAAAAGTAATGTTAAAACTATACGATTGAGAATTTTGGAAGGGAATAAAGCTATTAATATTTACAAGAAATATCAATTTTATGTAATAAAAAAAGACAATTCTTATATTTTAATGGAAAAAAAAGTCTGAATTTCTCAACTATTAAACATAACGAGAGCGTAAAATATAGATGAGCTTTTTAAAAAAACCAACTAATTACCTTTGATATCAGAACCGTCCGAATTGTCAGATTAGTCGAAACTACATCAGTTTATGCTTTATTCTTTTTTAAGCTTGATAGTGCTTCGATTATGGCTTGTGGATTTGAGTTGTCACATTTGCTTGGCAGATAACCATGATATAGATTAAATCTAAACTAGTTCATTTTTTCTTATTCAAAACATCAATAAAGTCTTTAAACACATTCTCAACAAAATCAGATTTCAATTTTAACAGATTATCACCAACATACATTTCCAAAAAACAGGTATTTTTATTATGTTTTCCAATAATATTACATATCCAAACAGAATGTTTCCTTGCTATTGCCTCTCGAGCCTCTTGAACGTCTTGTTCTGTTGCTTTTACTAATACCCTGAACAAATTTGTTTGTGGTGTTTCTGGAATTAACTTTACTGATTCTAAATCATTAAAAAAGTCATATAGTTGTTTTGTCTTTTTATAGTAAGCAGGCATTAATTTGAGCCGTTTGTCAAAATTCATTTCTGCAGAAATGAGACTTGGAGATACTTGGAATAATCTGCCACCCATACGATGCTGCCAAGTTTTTGATTGTTCAATAAAAGTCCTGTTTCCCAATAACATTGCCCCATTCATAGCACCAATACCCTTGTAGAATGAGACATACACAGACTGAAAGCCTTTACAGATATCTTTATAGTTTTTCTGATAATAAGGTTTTGTTTCCCAAAGACGCGCACCATCTAAATGCAAGTGGATTTTTCTTTTTTTGCAAACTTTCTTTATGTCGCTCAGCTCATCAAATTTGATTAACCTGCCGCCCAAATCTCTTGCTGGTAATTCTACTATTACAGAGCCAAGTTTCTTTTTTGTGTTTAGAATATCTGTGCTTCTAAAATTATCATTAGGTTTACCAAGCATTACAGGTTTCAACCCATGTATTCTTTGATAGGCCTTATTTTCATATACTAATAAATGGCAGGTTTTATGAGCCCCGAAATATGGGGTTTTCGTTTTTTCCTTAATAATTCTTAAGGCTATCTGTTGTGCCATTGTGCCAGAAACAAAAAACAAACCTGATTCAAAACCTAGTAGTTTAGCAATTTTAGCCTCAAATTTATCTTTATGAAAACCATCACCGTAAAAGTCCCTAGAAATGTTGTTTTTCTTACAATACTGAGAGATTTCTTTAAATTGTGTTTCTAGTGAGAGTTGTGGATATCCTTTAAAAATGAATTTACATTTTGATTTTATGTCCTTGTTTTTTTGAACCACAAAGATCTCCTAAGCATGAATATATCAATACTAACTCATGCTTCTGAATTAGATATTATTGACTCATATAAATCAATCACTTATGAATCAAGCATGAATACTAACTCAATCAGGAATGCAATATGACACAAGTTAACAAGGTAATTTTTGATATTAATAAACTTGTTGAGCCCTGTTATAAAGCTCAGAACAAAGCTTTTGGTCCAATTGATTTTCCTTATATTAAAGAGCTGTTTGCCAAGCACAAAATTAAAAATGTTCTTGATGTTGGGACTGGTGAAGGTTCTTTTATTCTGGAATTAGCCAATCAAACTAAAGGTGTTAAATTTGATGCCGTTGACATCAATCCAGATCTTATTGAAATTGCAAAAAAGAGGAAAGGCAATATAAACGTAACATTTGAAAATGCTCATTTCAATAGTGCCTTTTCAGGAAATAATTATGATCTTATTATGGCTCGTTTTGCAGTTGAACACATGTCAAATGTGAGCGCCTTTCTTAAAACTGTCAAAAAGAAGCTGAAATCTCAGGGCTATATTTTTATCATCGAATACTATGTTGATGAAATGCATGCTACTGATTCTGTTTGGAAAGAATATAGAAAAAAGGAGCTTGCTGTGTACCGACACATTAAGTCTCATCCACGTGTTTCTTTAAAATTGCCAGGGAGCTTGAAAAGAGCGGGATTTAAAAACATTGAGTCATCTTTTCGGCACATTTCTCCTGCGACTGTTGGCGCAACCAGCTTTTATAATTTAGTAAGAGAATATTCAAAGATATACCATCACATAGCCCCATCCAAGTGGTCAAAAAACTACTCTGACAAAATAATTAAATGGGCAAAAATATCCAAGAAAAGAACCAATAACGATCCAACACTAATTATTACGCATACTATTGGACAGAAACTTTAAACTCCGGCCTTCTCATACTTCAGAGTCGTCTGAATTGTCAGATTAAGTTGGAACTACCTAATCCAACTATTGAACATAACATAGCTCTAGATAACCTTTTTCAATAAATGAATATGGTACCGAGAATCGGGAGTATAAGGAGACATATCGTAGTCACCAAAAACCTCATCTTGAACAAATCCTACCTCTAAAGCATCTTCTAGAAATTCATTATAAGTAAAGAGAGCGATGGGCACCTCAATGTCTTCACTCGTATCACCTACCTCAAGCTTAGCATAATATGTTCTAATAAGGCCATCTGGCGAATCTTCCCATCTGACGTTAAACTTAATTTGCCCGATATCATCTGTATCAATGATCTGTTCTCGCGAGGTATTACCCAAAGGATAGTTTTGACGAATAACAACAACTAACAAACCCCCAGTTGCTAAACAATCATGACTTTTTTCGAATAACTGTCTTCTACCATCTCTTTCTTTAACATAAGGCCATGTATTACCCATGCATGTTATCAGTCCTTGTTGTTTTGGAAATGGAACACACGTAAAATCACCTTCAATTAATCTAAGTTGATTCGAATTAAAAGCTGTAACAAATCTTTCTGATGCCACTCTTAGCATATTAGGATTACCATCTATACCAACCACAGGTCTTTTTGTCTCTAAAGTAGGGATAAATTCTCTACCCGAAGCACAGCCCAGAACCAAATGCCCTCCTTCCGTCCTGTGAAGGCATCTTTCAATAATAGGTATATCAGGATAGTTGTAAACATGCTCCCAAGCCTTGGCCAATAAAACTTGCTGTGCAAATGGTGTTGCTGCTGGTGATAGAAAAGTCATTTTTAATCCTTATTTACTAATTTGTTTTTTTCGCTAGACATGTGTTCGATACCAAACCTCCTATCAAAACTAACTTTCAAACCAAAAAAAACTTACATCATGTCGTAAAGGATTTCCTAGTTTAACCAAGTATTTTGCGATTTTTGATATTGACTCAGGATCTAGCTTTTCCTCTGTAGTTTGTAAGAAAAAAGAGAGTAGCCAGATAAATTCTTTTTGATTGTAACTTGGCATTTCAATACTAGTTTGAAAGTCTTGCCTATTATGCTTTGCTGATAATGCTATTAAACAATCTTCAATATTGTCTGCTTCATACAGTTGTTCATCTGGATTGCCTATCAGATGTTTAAATTGTTTTTGTATTTGATAAATACCATATGAGCCTCGTAAAACGATCAAACCTTTTTTGCCGCTTTCAACAATATCTTTTACGGTTTTTTGTAGATCTTTTGACCAGTACAGACAATGAGACGCAATAACCCAGTCAAATTGCTTAGTAGATTTGTGCTTCTCAAAATAATCTTCAGCACTTAAATTATGTAAACTAAGTTTGGCACCATACTCTTTAAAAGATCGTTTAGAAAACTCTTGTATAGCACTAAAACTAGGATCAACAGCTGTGATAGAAACCCCTTTTTTCAAGCTTGAGCAAACTTCATTTAATAGTTTGTTGATCAACATACCATCATGACAACCGAGATCCAGAACAGAGACTCTAGATTCTGATGGATTGGAAAACCTCTTAACGAATTCAGCTAAAACAATCTTTTTTTCTGTGGCTATAGAAAAATATGATCTAAAAAAGTTAACTTTTTCATACATTTGATCAGCCATGTCTTTTTATGAATCAATATGAAGTGCAGTGCAAGTAGTTCTGGATTAAATAATTAAGTTTTTTCTTAATCCTGCTATTTTAAAAGGGTTTGATTTTCCTAGTCAAATAGATGTGATTCCACGGCCTCGGCCTACATCATACCAAAACTAATATTGAAAATCGGGGAGACAGGATTCCTCTTGCCCACGCTAACGTATGTTAGCAAGGACTACGGGCCGCCTACGTTCGCTTTATCCTCGCTCTCGCAGTTTGCCTTGTGCCTTTGGGCACAAGTTTGCCTGCTCGAGTGCTCGGCGCTCACTTCGGTTCGAATCATGTCTCCCCATAAAAAAACCCCGGTCATCATTGATGACCAGGGTTTTTTTCTATGTCGGGGAGACAGGATTCGAACCTGCGACATCCTGCTCCCAAAGCAGGCACTCTGCCGGGCTGAGCTACTCCCCGAATTTAAAACTACAAAATTTCAATGCTTCTCTTAGAAGCTACAAACTTCTCTCTGGGAACGCTTGTCCTGCCACGGCAGCTAGCTGACGTGGGAGGGAGCTACTCCCCAAGGAAAAAAGCTATTATACCAACACCTGCCACGGGTCAATGATCAAAATAAAAGCTAAAAACATTATAGGCATAAGTAAACTAACCGGACACATTTGTGTCCATTTTCTGCCCTAACCACACAACATTTCATAGGATTCGTTGATAATAGTGCTATAAATAAAGAGTACTTATTTTAGGAGAATTTTATGGTCCCTATTATCGGAACACCTCAAATGTTAAGCGCAGTCTTTCCCAGAACAGCTAATATGCTATTTCAAGCTGCAGACCACACCCAATTACAACTCTATAAAGCCCCCCCTGCTAAGGATATTGGGCAACGAAAGCACGCACGCCAATTAGAACCTATAGCACGCTGGCGCTTGGGAATTCTTTTTGCAGTAAATGCCTTTAATAATGTTCGCTCTACTAACACTGACAACCCATCCATAAAAGAAACAATCCTAGGCCTTGGTGCTGGTCTCTTTGCAGGCGCTACTGGCCTCGTTGCCGGTCCAAAACTTGTTCAACACGCCTACACTGTTCATGAAAGTGCACTTTATTTTAATCATTTTGATTGGACTTCACGATAACCTGTCTCATTTTTTTATAAATTCTGCGCCAAAATGCATCCACTCAAGTCCCCTGAATCCCCAACACCTTCCCAAAATAAATCCGATGATAATCTTTTTTCGGATATTTTTTTTCAATAAGAGGATCAAGAAAGTTAGCACTATCCATATCTTGCCAATAAATTTTCTGCGCCTCAATCACAAGATCCGCCTCTTTAAATGTTGGCGAGGCTATGTGTTCTGATGCCATAGGCGTTAGTTTTGTTTCTGCTATTTTATCACCATCACGCCCAGATTTTGTACCAAGAAGGGTTAAATCTTTTTTAAATTCTTTTGGAAATGCTGATAACGTAAAGTGATCATACTTTTCCATGAACTCATAGGTGTAACGCGTTGGTCGCACCACAGCCTGCACAAACGGCATGGTCCACATGGTGCCAAAACTGCCCCAGGCCACGGTCATGGTGTTAAAATCATTTTTTTCAAAATCACCGGCCGTGAGTAAAAACCAACGATTTTCCCAAATGTCGAAAGCTTGAGTTGTAAAATCTTTTATATTAATATTTTTTCTGGTCATATCACTTTTGAATCATAGGCATGAAACAGGGTCAAGGGGAAATAATGATATTGACCTGCATCCCTGTCAAAATTAGATACTAACAATGTCTCTCATCTATATCATAGGCATTTCTATCTCACTGGCCATGGATGCCTTTAGTGTGGCTGTGGTTGCAGGCATCACGCTCACAACAATCAACTGGCGCCATATCTTTCGTCTTTCATGGCACTTTGGTTTATTTCAAGCCCTCATGCCTGCTCTGGGTTGGTTACTCGGTTTATCTTTCAAAGAATACATAGAATCTTATGATCATTGGATTGCTTTTATCCTTCTCGGTACAGTTGGTTTTAAAATGATCATCGAGTCATTTAAAAAACCTGAAAATAAAAATATCACTGATCCCACACGTGGTAAAACGCTTATCATGCTATCAGTCGCCACATCCATTGATGCCTTTGCTGTGGGACTAAGTTTTTCTCTCTTAAATATTCCTATTATACTACCCTGCCTTATGATTGGTCTGATCACACTCATGCTCACAGCTCTGGGCATTTACATTGGCAAATCTCTCAGAAACATTCATATTATTAGCAGGTTAGCTGAACTCACAGGCGGCATCATCCTCATCCTCATAGGCCTAAAAATCCTCATGGATCATGGCATTTTCTCATAACCTCCCAATCCCTTGACCTAGATCAAGGCCTTCTTGTGCGTATTATTATACTTTCTTTTTATATTAAACTTCGATTCTACTCTGGAATCTTATTGTAACACGTGTACCGTTTATCGGTTCCCGCTTTCCGTATGTTTTTACGGATAACGGACTACGGACAACGGGAAACGAACCCAAAGGAGAAATATGTACTGCTACCAATGCGAACAAACCTCAAAAGGAACTGGCTGCACAACAAATAGTGTGTGTGGAAAAGATGAAATTACCGCTAACCTACAAGATGCCCTGTTTTACGTTACGCAAAGATTGGCTCTTTATGCTAACCACTTAAGACAGCATGGTGTAAAAAATCCTGACTTTGATGATTTTCTCATCAACGCTCTTTTTACAACGGTTACCAATGTTAGCTTTGAAGCAAACCGCGTTAGAGATGAAATCATCACAGGACAAAAACTCATCAAACGAGCACAGGAAGTTTGTGTGAATGATAAAAAATTTATAGTTCCAGGCTTAAGAGAATTTACAGGCTCAGCTCATGAGATGTCTGTTCAAGCCCAAGCGGTTTCTATTTTAAAACGCATTAATGAAAAAGGCGCTGATGTGACTGGCGTCGAAGAGCTCATTACTTATGGTATTAAAGGGGCGGCTGCTTATGCACATCATGCTAAAGTTTTAGGCGTTGAAGATGATAGCGTATATGCTTTCTTTTATGAAGCCCTGGCACAACTCACAAAAGACACAAGCATGGATGATTTATTAGGTCTGGCACTCAAAACAGGCGAAGTGAATCTCAACATCATGGGACTTCTAGACACAGCCCACACAAAAACATATGGGCATCCCGAACCTACCCAAGTACGCATCACACCTGTAAAAGGAAAAGCCTTACTCGTTTCTGGTCATGACTTGAAAGACCTGGAAGAAGTTTTAAAACAAACTGAAGGCAAAGGTATTAATGTGTACACACATGGTGAAATGCTGCCCTGTCATGCTTATCCTGCACTTAAAAAATATACGCATCTTGTTGGCAACTATGGTGGCGCGTGGCAAGATCAACAAATTGAGTTTGAAAAGTTTCCTGGTGCCATTCTCATGACAACAAATTGCATTCAAGAACCAAGAGATTCTTACAAAAATAGAATCTTTACCAGAGGCCCTGTATCTTGGACTGATGTCAAACATGTCCCTACTTATGACTTTAGCACTGTTGTTGACTCAGCATTAAGCCAAGAAGGTTTTACAGCAGATGAAGCAGAAAAAAACATCATGGTAGGCTTTGGCCACAATGCTGTAATGAATGTTGCTGAAACAGTTGTGGGCGCTGTAAAAAGCGGTGCTATCAAACACTTCTTCCTCATTGGTGGTTGTGATGGTGCAAAATCTGGTCGTAACTATTTCACTGACTTTGCCAAAAATGTTCCTCAAGATTGTGTAATCCTCACTCTTGGTTGCGGTAAATACCGTTTTAACAAGGAAGAATTTGGCGACATTGGTGGCATTCCAAGACTTCTCGATGTGGGTCAATGCAATGATGCCTACTCAGCTATTCAAATAGCTGTGGCCTTATCAAAAGCCTTTGAAACAGATGTGAATTCACTGCCCTTATCACTCATCGTTTCTTGGTTTGAACAAAAAGCTGTTGCTGTTCTTTTGAGCCTACTGCACCTTGGCATTAAGAACGTACGCTTAGGCCCCACCCTTCCCGCATTTATCACAGAACCAGTACTCAATGTTCTGGTAGAAAAATTTGCCATCAAACCAACAGTTGATGCCAAAAAA
This sequence comes from bacterium, assembly GCA_018812345.1. Taxonomy (GTDB): domain Bacteria; phylum UBA10199; class UBA10199; order UBA10199; family JADGCS01; genus JAHJDR01. The sequence goes on from JAHJDR010000175.1 coordinate 8,162, forward strand.
GACCTTGAAGACTGTTTAGCAGCATAAAGTAATCTAAATTTCTTCCCTGAATACAAAGCCCGGTTTACATTATGTAGATCGGGTTTTTTTATTCTTAACCTGTTGATAATAAACTTTTTTTAATAAATAACTCTTGGATTTATATTAAACATAAGTTAAATCTAGCACACTAATTTTTCATTCTTTAAAGGGGAGTCATATGAAAAAAATAATTGCATGTGTTGTTATCATCTTATCTATTCTTTCTACTTCAGCTTATGCATTAGATAATGGTCTGGAAGCGTCACAATTTAGACCGGTCACAGATAATGGCTCATACTTTGGAACGTGGGATAGCAACAATCTCTATCAAAAAGAATGGCGATTAGGAACATTCATGACTTATGAATACCGCCCGTTCCAACTCACCCGTAATGGCAATCGTCAACAAGGCATTATTGACAATTCCATTATTCAACACTTAACAGGATCCTATGGTATTTTTGATAAATGGCTCTCAGTGGGTTTTGATTTGCCTGTTGGTTGGTTGGTTGATTATCGTAATCCCAATGTTGCGGGATCAGCTTTTTCTAATGACATGGCCATTGGTGATTTACGGATAAATCTTAAAAGTCAGCTCTATGGTTCTCATTGCAAAAAATTTGGATTAGCCTTTATCCCTTTTATTGACATCCCCACAGGCTATGGTTCTAAGTTTTTTGGTAATGGAACTGTTCAAGGTGGTGGTTTTATTGCCCTTGATTACAAACCATGGCGTAAAGTTTCTTTTTCTTTGAATCTTGGAATGACTGGAAGAAGCACGTATAATTTTAGAGATATTGAAAGAAAGCTTCAACTCATGTGGTCTTTAGCTGCAAAGTATAAATTTAACAGAAAATGGTCCCTCAATACAGAAATATTGAGCCAAACAAGACTCACTGGAATTTATAGCGAAGCGGTTGAATCTCCCACAGAATGGCTCGCTGGTGTTAAATATAAAATTGGGGAAACAGGTCTGACAGCAAGCTTGGGTACTGGCATGGGCATCACCCATGGCTCCATGTCTCCACGTTTTAGAGTTTTCACAGGCCTTACCTACACCCCTTTAAAAAGAAATATTTACAAATTAAAAAAGGCCATGAACGAAACAAACATTCTTTTTGATTCAGGTGCGCATGTAATCAAGGCAGAAGAAGCTGGGAAATTAGCTACACTTAAGAAATGGCTTAAAAAAACGTATGGCCTTCCCATAAAAATAAGCGGCCACACTGACATTGAGAGCGATGAGGCTTACAATCAAGATCTATCAGTCAAAAGAGCCCAAGAAGTAAAAACATATTTGGTGGCTAATAAAATAAAAGCCAAGAGACTCTCAACAGAAGGCTTTGGTGAATCTAAGCCAATCGCCAACAACAAAACAGAAGAAGGCAAAGCTGCAAATAGACGAGTGGAATTTAAGAAAAGTTGGTGTAAATAATAAGGCTTAGGGCTTAAGGCTTAAGGCACTTTAGGATTGTTTTTTCCTTGAGCCCTGCACCCTGAGCCCTATCAATATTTTGGAGATACACGCATGAAAAAATTATTCTTAACAAGCATATTAGTTTCAATCCTCCTTCTATCTTCCTGCGCCACAGGCCCCAGTACAGGCACAACCGGCACAGCCACTGCCAATGTGGCCACCGGTGCTGTGGATGTGGGCGTGGATCAGAGTTTTACTGTCACCTTCAGTGCTGCTGTAAAAACAGCAACGGTAACCGCTTCTAGTTTTTTTGTGGTGCCTGATCTTACAGCAAATCCGTCTCTCATAAAATACGCAACTTTTGACAGTGAAATTTGCAATGCTGACAATGCCATTGAAGGCACAGTCACTTGTGACTCTTCTACTGAATGTAGTTTTACACCAGCTGAAGAATTAACAACAGAAACAGATTATGCCATTTGTCTCACCTCAGATATTCAGTTTGAAGACACAGATACCTATGGGTATTTTGAAGGATTAACGGAATCCTTTACAACCGAAGCCAATGAAGAAGAAGAAGAAGAAGAAGAAGAAGGAGGAACTTTTTATGCTGTGGGCGGAACAGTAACAGGTCTTTCAGGAACAGTCGTGTTACAAAATAATGCTGCTGATGATTTAACTGTAACAGCCAATGGCAGTTTTACCTTTGATACAGATATTGCTTCTGGAGAAACTTATACGGTTACTGTGGAAACACAACCTGGGTCACAAACATGTACTGTAACACAAGGGACTGGTACAATTAGTGATGATGTGACAAATGTTAGTGTATCCTGTTCAAACAACTCTGTTTACCATGATGTAACACCATCAGGAACAGGCGTCACTATTACGCCTGATTCAGCACAAGAAGTAGCAGAAGGAAGCTCTAAATCCTTTACCATTGCAGCTACTGGTGGAAAAACAGTTACGGATATAATTGGAGGAACTTGCCCTGCAGGTTCCTGGGATGGCAACACTTACACAACAGGCTCCATCACCGCTGATTGTACAGTTACTTTTGCAGCGTATAATTACATTTATGTCTATATGTCAGAAAACAAAATGTTGGGGAATGCTGTTGGTGATAGAGATGCCAGTACAACTATTTGTGAAGACGCTTATACAGCTAGAAATTTAGATGCCTTAAACTGTGAAAACCATCTAGCATTGGTGGGCTATACAGCTGATAATGGTGTACAGGATGTACCTGATAATTATGATTTACCTACCAACATACCCTTTGCCATTCCTGATGATACAGAAGTAGCTAGTGGTTGGGATAATCTTATCGATAATGATCCGCCTCTTGCTTTATATGACGGAGGTGGCGTTCCAGAAATTCCAGACTCAAGTGCTTGGGTAGGTTTTTTCAAGGGCGGTGGCATTGGTGGTGCTTGCTCAGAATGGGAAGGTGCAGGAGCTGGAACTGTCGCCATATTCCTAAATGCATTAAATGATAGCTGGAGCGGCTTAGGAGGAAATTGCGAGATACTTACCTATCGTATTTTGTGTATGTGTTGGTAAAATGTGTAGGCGTAAGACATGAGGCTCAAGGCGTAAGGTTGTTGAATAATATTAATTTACTTTTCCTTGAGCCCTACGCCTTAAGCCTTGGCGAAGTTACGGAGATGCTCGCATGAAAAAAATCTTTTTAATAAGTCTTGTTATCTTTCTCTGTTTTACCACCAATGCCTTTGCCATGCAAATTTTTGTTAAAACGCTGACTGGCAAAACAATCACGCTCGATGTTGAACCTTCAGACTCCATAGAAAATGTTAAAGCCAAAATACAAGATAAAGAAGGAATAACTCCAGACAATCAGCTTCTTATTTTTGCAGGTCAAGTTCTAGAAGATGGCAGATCTCTAAGTGATTATAACATTCAAAAAGAAAGCACGTTGCACTTGCTTTTAAAATCAGGGCTTGAGTTTACCATAAGCGAAATTGCTGCAGATACTTCAGAAGATGGTGATACTGTTTCTTTTACAGTAAATTTTACTGTGCCTCTTCTTGAAGATGTTGTTATTAATATTACAAGCAGTGATACAACAGAAGGAACTGTTAGCCCAGCAAGCCTCACCTTTACAAAAGCTAATTATACAACACCTCAAACAGTGACTGTTACAGGTGTTGATGATGCTATTGATGATGGGGATCAAACGTTCGCAATAATATTGTCAGTCACAACAGATGATCAAAATTATTGTGAAATGCCAAATGATGAAGTTGAGATAACCAACATAGATAACGATGAAACCATTGTAGAAGAAGAAGAAGAAGAAGAAGAAGAAGAAGTTTCTGATGATGATGATACTGATAAAGAGGAAGAAGAAGAAACAGAAGAAACTGACAATACCCCACCAACAATTCCTGAACTGATTGCCCCTTCGAACGGTGCATTAATCCTAGGATCAGAAACAAGTTTTGCCTGGTTTGAATCCTCTGATGATGATGGGGATGATGTAACATACCTGCTCTACTATTGTGATAACCCGGATTTTGAAGGGTGTGAGCCGGTGGAGATAGAAAAATAGGGCATAAGGCGTAGGGCCCAAGGCGTAAGGGAATTTCGTTTTTTACCTTAAGCCTTGAGCCCTGAGCCCATTCGAAACTAAGAGAAATTTTGCATGAAAAAATATTTTGTTATAGCTATAATAGCCACAACCCTCCTCCAAATCTCCTGCCAAACAGGCCCTTTAAACAGTGACACAACAATAATTCCTGATGACGCAACAGTTGTTGAAGAAACCATTTCAAATCTGGAAACAAAGAAAACATATTACTGGAAAATAGTTGCTGAAGACAGCAATGGAAACAGTGCTGAAAGTGAAACATGGAGTTTTGAGACAGAATAATTAGAGGCTAAAAATATATTGAAAAAACAGCCTATAACATGCTAAAAAGTCTTTATGGGCCATATTTTAAAACAAGATTTTTTTGGTAGAAAAGAATATGTCAAAACATTACAAAGGCTTAGAAAAAACAGGGGGTCTAGTGTTGTTGTGGTATATGGCAGACGGCGCGTTGGAAAAACATCTCTCATTCAAAAGGCCTTTGAAAATGATAAAATCTTCAATTTTGAAGGTCTTGAAAATCAGGAAACAAACAAACAAATTATTAATTTTGTAACACAGCTTAAGTTTCAAGCAAAAAAAGAAGTCTCAGTTGAGCACATAAAAACCTGGCATGAAGCTTTATATGCTCTGATTAATGTAGCCAAAAAAGAGCCTTGTGTGATTGTGTTGGATGAATTTCAGTGGATGGCAAATTATCGCTCAGAACTGGTTTCTGTGTTAAAAATGATGTGGGACCAACACCTTTCAAAACTTAATAATGTAACACTAGTGCTGTGCGGATCAATTGCTTCTTTTATGGTTAAAAAAGTTATTCATTCAAGTGCTTTTTATGGTCGCATAGAAACAGAAATTCATTTACAACCATTTCAATTACACGAGACTGCGAAAATGCTGGAATCAAAAGGCTTTGATGAAATTCTCGAAGCCCAAATTCTTCTGGGCGGCATACCTTTATATCTAAAATTAGCGCGAAATTTTCCTTCGATACGAATGGCTGTTAATGAGCTTGCTTTTTCGTCAGAAGGGTATTTTTTTAATGAGTTTTCAAAAATATTTACAAGTCATTTTGGCAAAAATTCCAACTATAGAATGATTCTGGATTTGTTAGCAAAAAATCCCAAGGGTGTTTTAAGAAAAAATATATCACAGCAACTAAAAACAACCACAGGCGGGACCCTAACAGGTGTTCTCTATAATTTAGAACAGGCTGGTTTTATTCGAACATTAAAACCTTTTGATAAAAAGATGAACTCACGACATGTTAAATATGTATTATCTGATCCCTATATTCATTTCTATTTACAGTTTATTAAACCACATGAAAAACAAATAAAAACAGGGATAAAAAATATTGGGCTTAATATATTTCAAGGGTCAAAATATCAGTCGTGGTGTGGTTATGGTTTTGAGAATCTTTGTTGGGAACATGCTGGGATTATCAGCCAGTTATTAGGTTTTAGTGGTATTGATTTTGTAGTGGGGCCTTATTTTAAACCATCTAATTCAGGACAGAAAGGTTGTCAGATAGATCTGTTGTTTGACCGGGCCGATAAGGTGATCACGCTTTGTGAAATGAAGTATCGTTTAACTCCTATTGGAAAAGATGTGATTGCCGAAGTAGAAAAAAAGGCTCAATTATTAGAAAACATCACAAACAAAACAATACAAAAGGTTCTTGTTACCAAATCTGAACCAACCAAAGAGTTGATAGCCAGTGGTTATTTTTATAAGATTATTATGGCTAAGGATTTGATAAAAGAGTTATAAAATATGATAAACCACTTTTCTCAAGGCTGGCGCTGATTCGCGGGGCAGGGATAACTGTAAACTTTTAATGCTATGGGCTATCCTCTAGCTTCCTCTAATATTTTTCTGGCCAAAGGTTTCAAAGCTGTTTCACGCATTACCTCATTAACCCTTTGATCACTAAACCGCTCCCAATGATCACAAAAAACAGCAAAACCACACTCATCAAAAAAGGCTTGCATATCATCATAACTGGCATTGAGTCTAATGTCGGCTAAACCACGCAACCTTGCTTGATGAACACCTTCAAAAGCTGCTGTCGTTCCCCAGGCAATTAAACTATGATAACGTCTTTCAATAATAGCAACATAGTGATTAAGATCTGCTTGTTCATTTTCCGTAGGTTCGGGAAATTCTATTTTACCAAACATATCTAAAATAGGCATTTTAAAACGCGCAAAACACATAACAACATCTAATAAACAACCTCTTACTGAAGACCCTTTTCTAATAAAAAGATTGGCTTCATTATCGCATTCCTCCAGACCAAATATAGTTCTAAAATCCATTGTCATCACAGCACTTCTAAGAATTCCGCTCTGTTGATCCAGCTCTTTTACCTGCATAAAAAGCATATCACCTTTTTCTGGCAATATTTTTACAGCGAGCATGGGCGCTAATTGAGCAATGGCCTGAAAAATATATTCCAAGTCTTCAACACCCATTATTCTGCGATCGAGAAGCTCGTTTACCTCTTCTAGCTCTTCTTTACTCATTCGTAGTCCAACACTTAAATCTTTAACATGCAACCCTCTATCTAAGGCAATTTGTTTATCAGCCAAGTCATCAAGATAAGTTCTCACCAGCATTGGCTTCTCTGTTGCCTGAGGCGGAATCCACACAGCTTTCTGTGTTACAGGATCAGCTTTTGAAACCATATTAGCGGCAGCAGAATTAAAGTTTGCATTTAGCCAAGAAAGGTAATCTTTACTAAAATAATTGGGGTTTTTATTAACAACTTCTGCCAGGCCTCCTTGTCGTAAATAATGAAACATGGCTATCTCGGTTGCGCTAAGCATCCCCGGCGCACCATCAGGCTGTATAAACTGAACACCGCTTACATTGAATTCATGTGCCACCTGAAATAAAAAAGAATAGCCAATGGCTCGTTCCCAATAAAATTTATGCCAAATCTCACTCAAAATTGATTCTTGTGATCCTAGAGATGGAAAAGCATTAACATCAGAACCCTCTGGCTGACAAAAAACACAACCCGACTGAATAAGAAGATTGTTGAAATATGAATTCACCGGCCTATCATTGGGAACAAGTAAATCTATTCTGGGATCATGAGGATCCACAAGTCGCATCGGAGGAACTTGTGATCTAAAAACTAAATCTAAACCTTGCTCACGAACACTTTTTTCAAGAGCAGAAAATGTGGGTGAAAAAGCAGAAACACTTTCAAAAACGCTTAAGGCCTCATCTGTGTTTGTTATGACTCGATCTGTTGCCTGAGCAAATTCTCTCTGATTGCCCACAGAAAGACTGCCTTCATAAACTTGTGGAAGATAAAAACCGGAAAAACCATTAAAAGCCAATGGTAACTGACATGCAAGATTACCCATAAACCCTCACCCTCTAAAGAAATAATGTATATACCCATTAACTACATCGATTATCTGTTTTAAAAGTTGCTAAAAAAAAGCAACTTATCGTTGTCCTTTCCCGATATCTACCTCCCCCCTTATCTTTGGGGGCTTGGGGTCGCGGGGGCGCGGGTTCTCAGGTTCTCAGGGTCTCAGGGTCGCTGGGGCTTGAAAGAATTTGCAATAAGCAATCGACAATTGGCTATTGGCTATTTCAATTGCAAATTGCTAATCGCTAATTGTCAATTGCCAATAAAAATAAACGCAAGGCCCCGCAAACGATGCAGGCGCTAACCACTGGACACTGGACACTGAACACTGGACACTAAAGCAAATCACATATTTTTTAAGCTTGTTGGCAGCCCCCTTTTGAAATAGAGACGAAACATGCCTCTATTCGAATACCAATGTAAAGATTGTCAGAATAAATTTGAAGAGATTGTGACTATTTCTAGCCAAAGGTTTGTTACCTGCCCAAAGTGTAAATCAAAAAATCTTGAGAAGCTTATTTCAGCTCCTAGTGGCATTATTTCAAAAGGTAATGCTTCTTGCCCGTCTGCGAAATCTTGTTCAGAAGTTGCGAGTTGTTGCAACGGCAAATGTCCGCATCAATAGGAAGAGCGGGGTCGCGGGATCTAGGAGAATTTGCAATAAGCAATCGGCAATCAGCTATTGGCTATTGCAAATTCTTTCAAGCCCCAGCGACTCCGCGAACCAACTAAAAAAGCGTCTCTTCCTTCTCCCCACGAAGAAACTTATCGATCTCTACTTTTAAGTACCTGTAATCCTTGCCAACTTTGGCGGCTTTGATTTGATTTTTTTTAACAAGCTTGAGCAAGGTCTTACGCGTAACCTTAAGATACTCCATAGCTTCGTTAGTTGTCATGACTTCTGAGAATTGCATAAGCTCGGTTTCCGGTTACCGTTTTCCGTTTTTCGTAAATAAAACATAAAAAAACAGCCACCAAATATCCATTAACTGGTTTCAGTTACCTTTAAAAGACTTAAAAACCACTAAACACATCCGGCATATTTGTCAAACTTTTATGACTTTAAAGATCTTTAAAAAGCTGTCAACAACCATGAAAAAGCTCTTATCTACCCTTATATGTCCTTATTTATCTTTATATATCCTTAGATGATTTGCGTCTTCGTTTTAACAATAATATTCATTGACACTATGAAAATATTAGGACTATGCCTGTGGAACTTAAAATTTTGACTGCAAATAAACTTTAAATAGGAGAATGGATTATGTCAGAAGCACTAGGAATGATCGAGACAAGAGGTTTTGTCGCAATGGTAGAAGCAAGTGACGCTATGGTAAAGGCTGCTAAAGTTGAACTCGTTGGCTATGAAAAAATTGGTGGTGGTTATACAACCGCTATCGTCCGTGGTGATGTTGCCGCGGTTAAGGCTGCTACAGAAGCCGGAGCCAGAACAGCTGAAAAAGTTGGTGAGCTTGTTTCTGTACATGTGATCCCAAGACCACACGAAAACATCGATGCCGCCTTACCTCTAGGAAGAGGCCCCAAAAAATCTTCCAAAGTTGCTTAATATTTATTTCTAATCTCTCCGTGTTTAATATTTACTACATCACACGCGTCTTTATTATAAGGCGCGTGTGATCAAGGTAGCATGAAGAGAAGAATATCTAACTAAGTAGCCCGGCTTCGTTCCTCGACAAACTCGAAACTACGCCGCGGCATGGAGACATTTATGCAATTAGGAAAAATTGTAGGCACAGTTGTCGCCTCAAGAAAAGATGAAAAGCTAGAAGGCCTAAGATTACAGCTCGTAAAATATGTAGACACAGATGGCAAACCAACTGGCAGCTTTGTTGTTGCTGCTGATTCTGTTGGAGCTGGTGTTGGCGAAGTTGTACTCGTAGCCTGCGGTAGTTCAGCAAGAATGACTCAAGCAACAGACAACAAACCTGTTGATGCTGTTATTATGGCTATTGTCGATGTTCTCGAAATAGATGGTGACATGAAATATGTAAAATAGGCGTAAGGCACAAGGCTTAGGGCTTAAGGCAAAACCAAAACTGAGGTTTTTATGAAATTTTCTGATGAGCAAATTAACTCTATTGTTAATCGTGTTGTTTCACAAATAGACACAAAGGATAAGTCCAAAACCCCTAAACCTGTTGTGGCCCCCAATGCTGCGACACAAAAGCCGCAAGCACCTAATCTGAATTATTGTGGCTGCTTTGGTACTATTGAAGATGCCATTTTTGCTAGCAACAAGGCTTTTGAAGATTTTAAACAAGTTTCTCTTGAACAAAGAAAACGTATCATACAAAAAATTAGAGACGTGTGTCGCGACAACGTTGAGCTTCTTTCCAGAATGGCCAGAGAAGAAACGGGCCTGGGTCGTGTTGACGATAAAATAAAAAAGAATCTTCTCGCGATTAATAAAACACCTGGCATTGAAGACATCGAGCCCCAAACATTCACAGGTGATCACGGCTTCACACTTTTAGAAAAAGCCCCTTGGGGAGTTATCGGCTCTATAACACCCTGCACCAACCCCACAGAAACAATTATCTGTAATGGCATTGGTATGATTGCTGCTGGCAACACCGTTGTCTTCAACCCTCATCCAACAGCAAAAAAGATTTCCGTATTTGTTATCGACCTCATGAATAAAGCTGTCATGAGTGAAGGTGGCCCACCCAATCTTTTTGCAACACTGCAAACACCCACAATAGCTTCAGCAAATGAAATGATGAGACATCCAGACATCAAGCTTCTTGTTGTTACTGGTGGTCCGGCTGTTGTGAAAGCTGCTATGAGTACGGGCAAACGCGTTGTCGCAGCAGGCCCAGGCAACCCTCCTGTTGTTGTTGACGAAACAGCTAATTTAGAAAAAGCAGCAAAAGACATTATCACCAGCTCCAGTTGTGATAACAATATTATTTGCGCAATTGAAAAAGAAATTATTGTATCAGAAAAAGCTGCTGACCCACTTAAAAAAGCCATGCTCAAAAATGGCGCCTTTGAGCTCACAGCTTATCACGCCAGACGTTTAGAAAAAGTCATTGTGGATGGAGACCATCCCAATAAAAACTTTGTAGGAAAAGATATTCAATATATTTTGAAACAAATTGGCATTGATGTCGATCCTAGCATTCGCATGGCTATTACAGAAACCGATCATAAGAGCCCTTTTGCTTGGATTGAAATGCTCTTACCTGTTGTTCCTTTTATTAGAGCCGGCAATATTAATCAGGCAATTGATTTGGCCTATTTACTTGAAGGTAATCGCTTCCACACATCTGCTATGCATTCAAAAAACATTGAAAACCTGCATAATATGGCTGTGAAAATGCAAACATCAATTTTTGTAAAAAATGGCATGGCCCTATCAGGACTCGGCATGGAAGGTGAAGGGCCCGCATCCTTTACAATTGCCTCACCAACAGGTGAAGGTGTGACCACAGCCCGTCACTTTACAAAAATCAGACGCTGTGTTGTGTCCGGTTATTTTAGGATTATTTAATGAAGCATCTGACTCCAAATGATATCGTCAATTTGGTCTTTCAAGCAGGCATCGTTGGTGCTGGCGGCGGCGGTTTTCCGACACATGTAAAACTCAAAGCCACTGTCGACACAATTCTTGCCAATGGTAGTGAATGTGAACCTTTACTGGCAAGCGATAAGACTCTCATGAAAAACAATGCCTTTGATATTGTTCAAGGCATGAAGCTCGCTATGCAAGCAACCAGTGCTAAACAAGGCATCATTGCTGTTAAAGGTCACTACACAGATGTTGTGGCAGCTCTTGAAGAAGCTGTAAAAAATGAAACAAGCATCAAAATTCATAAACTTGAAAACTATTATCCTGCTGGTGATGAATTCTTAACCGTTTATGATGCCACTGGCCGTATCATTCCCGAAGGTGGACTTCCCTTACACGTTGGTGTTGTTGTCAGCAATGTTTTAAGCCTTGCTCAAATTACTCAAGCGGTTTCAGGAAAACCTGTAACTGAGCGCATTGTCACAATAGCTGGCGAAGTCAATAAACCTTGTGTTGTGAGCGTCCCCATTGGCACCCCCTATAAAGATCTTATTAATTTGGCTGAAGGCAAATCAGATCCTGATGCTCAAGTGATCGATGGCGGCCCTATGATGGGCAATGTTGTGAAAGATCTCAATGCCGGCATTGCCAAAACAACCAGTGGGCTTGTGGTTCTTTCAAAAAACAGCCTTGTTGTGCGCATGAAGGAAATTAGCCTTGGTCAAATGATTAAGCTCTCAAAATCCGCATGCTGCCAATGTTTTCGCTGTACTGATCTTTGTCCCAGAAATCTCTTAGGCCATGAACTTTACCCACACGCCACCATGCGCACCCTTGATTATAATTCTGCTGAAGCCACAAAACACATCACTTCAGCTTTTTTATGTAGCCAATGCGGTGTATGCGAACTCATTGCCTGCGACTTCATGCTTTTATCACCCAAAAGAATTTATGCTGCCTACAGAAAAGAACTTGTTGCCAAAGGCATCAAAAATCCACACAGCAAAAAACCTGAACAAGTCACAAGCGCCTATGAAGACAGAAAAGTCTCAGTAGCTATGGTCATGAAAAAACTGGGAATCGAAAAATATTACAAAAAAAACATCCCCTTTTTGGGAAATATGAATACAAATTTTGTTTCCATCCCTATCAATAAACATATTGGCGCACCATCTCTTCCTGCAGTGAACGTGGGTCAATCCGTCAGCATGGGAGATATGATTGCCACCTGTCCTGAAAAAGCTTTGGGCGCAAATTACCACGCATCCATCTCAGGAGAGGTTGTAGAGGTTACAGAAAGTTATATTAATTTGAGGAAGAAACCATGAAAGATCCGGCATTAGGAATGATAGAATTCAAATCTGTCGCTAAAGGATTTAAAGTAACAGATGATATGGTCAAAAAAGCCCCTGTCACTCTTGTATCCACAAATGCCATCTGCCCTGGTAAATACATGATCATCATTGGCGGTGAAGTCGCAGATGTAGACGAATCGCTTAAAGAAGGCTTAGCCATGGGCAACGATATGATCATAAATCATATTTTTCTTCCTCATGTACATGAAGATATTATTCCTGCCATTTCAGGAACAACAAAAGTAGACAATTTTGAAGCCTTAGGCATTGTAGAAACTTTTTCTGTTTCTGCTTGTGTTGAAGCTGCCGATATTGCGGCTAAAGCCACAGGCATCAAACTTGTTGAAATACGCCTGGCCAATGGTTTGGGAGGAAAAGGCTTTTTTGTTTTTACAGGCTCGCAACACGATGTAGAAGAATCACTTAAACGAGCGAAAGATTATATAAGAAGCACTGGCATGTTAGCTGGTGCAGAAATTATTGAAAACCCTCATCCAGAAATGCTGGAAAAGGGAGTATATTGGTAATTTAGCTGTCCGTTGTCCGCTGTCCGTTGTCCGTTGAGAAAAAACACGGAAAACGGGAACCGGAAAACGGTCAACGATAATATTATGAAGCTAGCTAAAGTTATTGGCACCGTTGTTGCCACTATTAAGGATCCTGGTATTCAAGGCCTCAAAATCTTGATGATCCAGCCTCTCGATGAGAAATATAAACCTGTAGGGGGCCCCATTGCTGCCATGGATACAGTACAAGCAGGCCCTCAAGAAATTGTCTATTACACGTTAGCCAAAGAATCGACACTCGCCCTTCCCAATCCCTTTGCTCCTGTTGATGCTGCCATTACAGGCATTGTCGATGAAGTGCACTTAGAAGATAACGGTATCGTGAACAAAGATGCTATTTTTTCCAAGGAGGTTACATGATCCTCTGTCGTGTATTAGGAAATGTTGTGGCAACACAAAAACAACCCGCTTATCACGGGCACAAAATGCTTATTGTGCAACCTGTTGATGAAGAGGGCAATGATAAAGGAGAATCATTTTTATCTTTTGATTCCGTACAAGCTGGTGCTGGCGATGTCGTCCTTGTAGAACAAGAAGGCAACTGTGCCCGCCAAATTTTAGGAACAAAAGAAGACCCTTTTCACTCAGTTATTTGTGGGGTCGTTGATAAAGTTAATACCTAGTTGTCCGTTGACCGTTGCCCGTTGTCCGTTGAAAAAAATACGGAAAACGGGAACCGGAAAACGAAAGAAGGAGCCAAAAATATGAGTCTTAATAATGAAAACATAGAACAATTGGTAGAGCTCATAACAAAAAAAGTAACCGAGCGCCTTACGGGAACAGGTGTTATGGGCGGCATGCCAGGAACACCACTGTGCACAGCAAACCCTGATTCATGTAATAATTGTGGTCAATGTGTTGTAAATAAACCTGGTGCTGTAACCAATCTTCTGGATACCGGAGCCACACGCCTTGGTTCTTCCTCAGGCATCAAGCGCGGCGTTGATCAAAAAGTGGCCAGCATGATAGACCACACATTACTCAAGCCCGATGCCACAAAAGAAGAGCTTACAATATTGTGCAAAGAAGCCATGGAATATGGTTTTGCAACGTGTTGTGTTAACTCCAGCAACATTCCTTTTTGTGCCAGACTCTTGCGCGGCTCTTCTGTAAAACCCATTGCTGTTGTTGGCTTTCCTTTAGGGGCTGCCTCCACACAATCCAAAGTCTTTGAATCTCGTGAAGCCATTCGCAATGGTGCTGAAGAAATTGATATGGTGATTAATATTGGCGCCATTAAAGACCGTGACTACCAACTGGTTTATGAAGACATTCTTAAAGTTGTTGAAGCCTCAAAACCCAAAAAGGTAAAAGTCATTATTGAAACATCAAGTCTTACTGATGAAGAAAAAGTTATTGCCTGTGCCCTTTCTAAGGCGGCTAATGCTGCTTTTGTTAAAACATCCACTGGTTTTGCTGGTGGCGGGGCAACCGTTCACGATATTGAGCTCATGCGAAAAGTTGTGGGCAATGATATGGAAGTCAAAGCTTCTGGTGGTGTTCGCACCAAAGAAGATGCGGATGCCATGATTAAAGCTGGAGCTAATCGCATTGGCGCCTCAGCTTCTGTCTCTATTGTAACAGGTAAAAACCCAGGCAAAGGAAAATATTAATTTTTTTTAATAATAAAGGAGATATTATGTCAGACCAAAAATTTGAACTCAGAACCCTCATCTTTGTTGATAGTCTTCAACCCCAGCTCGCACAGTTTATCGCCAAGGATAACCGTGTGTATGACCCTGCTGAATACGATGCCGCTCTATTTATAGAAATCGCACCAGCTATGGAAATTCACCGTATGATTGATATGGCGCTTAAAAACACACAAGTTCGTTTAGGATCTGTTGTAACAGAGCGTCACTTTGGTATGATGCAAGTGCAACATGCTGATCAAGGCGAAGTTAAAGAAGCTGGTCGTGCCGTTTTGAGAGAAACGGGTTTGACAGAACAAGATCGTGCGGAATGTAAAATTCTTACAAATAAAATTATTCGCAGTGTTGAACAAGATCATGCCATTATGTTCACAGGCACCACAAAAGGAAATATGGTTGTGTCCGGTGAATCTGTTCTCATCATGGAAGTAACACCAGCAGCTTATTTAGCAATTGGTTGTAATGAAGCGCTAAAAGCGGCAGAAGTTAAGCTTGTTGATATTAAACCTTTTGGTGCTACTGGTCGTTTGATCATTAGTGGAAAAGAATCAGAAGTAGATTCAGCGGCAGAAGCAGCCATGAATGTTTTGAACAAACTCAATGACATGTTAAAAACTGGTTCTGGAGAACAACTAGGATAATTTTGTTGCCCGTAGCCCGTTGTCAGTTGTCCGTTAAAAGAATAATACGGAAACCGGAAACCGGTAAACGGAAAACGAAAAACGAATCATGTTAAAACGAACAAACTACCTAAAGCTCGCTATAGCTAAATACTCAAAAAAACTCGACACCAAGGGTTACGTAGCCAATCATGATGGCAATATTACTGTGAAAACTGAAGATGGGTTATTAGCCACACCCACTTCTGAAGCTAAGGCTGAGATAACTCCTGAAATGGTAATCAAGCTAGACTATGAAGGCAAAAAGCTAGAGGGCATTGGCAAACCTTTTAGCGAAGTTAAACTTCATATAGCAGCTTATCAAGCCAGACCTGATGCGCAAGCGGTTGTTCACGCACATGCTCCTTATGCCACAGCTCGTGGGCTTGTCGGACAAGAGCTCAGGCCAAGACTTCCTGAGGCTATTGTTTCCATAGGAGATCGTATTCCTGTTGTGCCACATGCCATGCCTGGCAGTGAAGAAAATATTCGCTCTGTAAAAGAAATATTTAAAACAACGGATGTCTGTCTCATTCAAGGAAATGGCGTTTTAGCGATTGGTGATGATTTAGAGCAAGCCTTCTTAAGATTAGAACTTGTAGAGCATTTGTGTAAAATGGAATGCCTTGCTAATCAAATGGGCGCTCCCATGGAACTCCCTCAAAATGAGATTGCTCAGTTACTCGAAAAAAGAAAAGCTGCAGGCCTTGGACCAGACGCTAGAGATTTAGAAAAATATATACAAGATATGCCTACAAAAAAACCCTGCGACGTTGCTCAGGGCAAGCCTTCTGCTGATGATATTAGAAATATTATTGCGGAAGAAATCTCTAAAGCCTTAATCTCAAACTAAGTTTTCCGTTGCCCGCTGTCCGTTGTCCGTTAAGAAAACAATACGGAAAACGGAAAGCGGTAAACGAAAAACAAAATTATGACACGAACTCCCATCATAGCCGGCAACTGGAAAATGCACATGAC
>JAHJDR010000176.1 GCA_018812345.1 bacterium
GCCCTTCGACAAGCTCAGGGTCTAACGACGTCTAGCGTGTTGTTTGCTAGCCCCCCCCTTAAGCCCTAAGCCTTTAGCCTTGCGCCCTATAACATCTCCCCTCGAACCTGCGATCCTGAGTTCATAATAGACAAATCCCCCTAAGTATTGTATATCGTTAGTACATTTTTCCTAGCACTTGTTTTTTATGATGAAATGTCGACGATACATTTTTATCCTCGTTTTATTGTGTTTATGTCCCTATTTAGGGTACTCCCAAATTCATCTTACAGAGATTAATCTAAAATATGACGGTCCAGAAGAATTTAGAAATAATCTCGATACAACGCTACAGTTTGCCCGTGAAAAACAAACATCACGAGAGAATCTTGTTTCAGAGCTTGATCGTCTTGGGCAATCAGGTATTTTTAGTGTTTTTGAATATGATTTGATTCCAAAAGGTGCTGATAATTACCTGCTTGATTTGACGATTGTCAAACCAAAGCAAATTCGTAATCTTGATGTGAGTGGCAATTATCCCTTTTTATCAAAAAATATTACAAAATTAATCCCTCTCCAACCTGGATCTGGTTTTAACAAAGATCTCATTCAAGATTCTATAGATGCTATTGATAGCTATCTTGAAAAATATGGTTTCTATAAGTCTCAAATTACTATTGATGTGGAAGAGGTTCAAGAACACGATGTTGTTGATCTTCACATTAGATTAAAGCGGGGAAGAACCTATCATATTGATAATATCTATATTGAGGGAAATGAAAATATTTCAGACAAACGCATTCGCAATAAAATATCTCAAGGATCGCGATTTCGCATGAAGCGTTTTAAGAAGAATTTGAAAAGCATTCAAAGCCTGTATGCCAAAAAAGGTTTTATTAAAACACGTGTGAAAGCTCAGCGACTTGAATTTAATGATAATACTGGGAAAGTTGATATTTATTTAACTATTCGTGAGAACAAGCATTTTAAACTCGTTATCAAAGGTAATACCTATTTTGATAAGCAGTATGTGAAAGCTGTGACAAGACTTAAGGAATCACGTGCTTATGATCGTTATGCCATTAGAAGAGCCAAGAAAAGACTTGAACGTTATTATGAATTACGTGGTTTTCCTGATGCTCTGATTGAAACTGAAATTATCAAACCAGATAAAAAATCTGTGATAGCACAATTTACCATCACACCTGGTACGCGTGTCGAATTGCAGCGTATCAAGTTTATTGGGAACAAAAATATTAGTGATAAAAAACTTAAGAAAGCTATGGATTCTAAAGAGTCCAGCCTTATGGAACGGGCTTATTTTTCTGAAGATAGGCTGAAAAAAGATCGTGATTTATTGGCAGATGTTTATCATCGCAATGGTTTTTTCAATGTTCAAATCAGTTCACCTGATATTTATGTGAATGACTTTGGCGATCAGAAAAGAGCTACGTACACGATAACTGAAAGAGAAGAATATTATATCAGTAAGATTGAATTTAGCTCAGAAGATTTATTAGATAAAGAAGCTCTTCTCAAGAAAAGTGAATTGAAAACAGGTAAGAAATTTAGAGCTGATAAAATCGATAAAGCTCAAACGAAAATTTATAATGAAATATTAAACCAAGGCTATGCTTATGCTCAGATGTCGGCTGACAAAAGAGTACATCCAGATGGTGTGGATATACAATTTAATATTGAAAAGGGTCCCAAAGTACATATTCGATCTATCATTGTTGATGGCAACCTCATTACGAGAGAAAAAACCATTAGAAATAACTTGAAAATCAAGGCTGGAGATACTTTTGTCTATGACAAAATGCTTGATGGTCAGCTAAACTTACGACGCTTAGCCTCTTTTTCATCTGTTCGCATAACGCCTCTTGGGTTTGAAGAAAAAAGTAGTGAAATAGATCTGGTTGTGAGTGTGACAGAACGCAAGACCGTTTCCATGAATATACAAGGTGGTTTTGATAGTCGTCACCTTGTTACCGGTGAATTTAATTTCACTAAGTATAATTTATTTGGCACTGGTCGCCAGCTCAATGGTCGTTTTATTGGGGGACCCAAATATGATCGTATGGAAATGACTTTTTTCTCGCCGCGTGTTTTTGGTGCTAGTTGGAATCTTTCTATTCAAGGTTTTGGTCAGTATGAAGACGAAGTGTTTTTTACAGCTTTTAGTTATGGTGCCTTTGCAAGCACATTGAAAAACTTTGGTGCTCATTGGACATTTGGTTTTAAGGAACAAGTCGCACAGACAGAAGTGTTCGAATCAAAATCTGATGTGGCACAGCTGGGTGACTCCTTATTTGATAACACATTTAACGAATTTCAAATGTCATTACTCTTAGATTATCGCGATAATTTTTCTGATCCGCAAAGAGGCTTTTATGTGCTC
Organism: bacterium; assembly: GCA_018812345.1. Classification (GTDB taxonomy): domain Bacteria; phylum UBA10199; class UBA10199; order UBA10199; family JADGCS01; genus JAHJDR01. The sequence goes on from JAHJDR010000176.1 coordinate 2,381, forward strand.
GCACAAAACGAATTGAATACAGATTTGCAAAGTGTGTCGAACAACTTTAATACCTTTAAGTTTAACATTAACCACTATTATGGTTTTCTCAGAAGATTTACTTTTGTGAATACGTTTCGCTATTGGCATACATTTGATATTAGTAGTAACCCTCGTATTCCTGTTAATAAACTTTTCTTTATGGGTGGGTCCGATACGGTACGCGGTTTTCCAGAAGATAGTATTGACCCCTCTGGTGGCACGATCATGATGATCTATAATGGTGAGTTGCAGTACCGCATAACGGATGCTGTTAAAGTAGCAGCCTTTTTTGATGCTGGTGTCATTGGAGATGATGTGAACATGTTAACCAGAAGTGATATTAGAGAATCTGCTGGCGTTGGTTTGCGCTATTTCACACCCATTGGACCCATTCGTCTCGACTGGGGCTTTATCCTCGATCGCCAGCCTGGCGAACCTAAACAACGTATCCATTTTTCATTTGGCTATTTTTTCTAGTGTCTCGATGTCACGATGTCTCGATGTCTCGAAACAATCAAAATATCTTGTAATAACAACCGGTTAAGATGCTAAATTCCTGACATTAATCTTATTCCCATCACTTGACCCAAAGCAATCGCACTGATAACAGATAACCACTTATTAATGATGTGTTTTTGATTTTTCCTAAATGGTTTTCTTAACGGAAAACGGATAACGGAAAACGGAAACCGAATACAAGGAGAACAATATGAAGATATTTGTCATGGGTATTGGGTTATGCGGCACGTTTCCCGCTTCTGGCGGCCAATCGTATCGTGAACTCATAGCACGCGCAGCGAGTCAGGCATATTCAGATGCAGGCATTACAGCCGATCAACTCGATGGTGCCGTTAGTATCGAAGAAGATTTAATTTCTGGATACTCGATTTCTGATGAGTATGTACCTGATCAATTAGGTGTGGTGAAGAAATCAGTGTATACCATTTGTGGTGATTTCCTCCATGGTTTGAATTCTGCTGTGATGACACTCAAAACAGGCCAATATAAAATGCTTGTTGTTGAAGGTTATTCAAAGGCCAGCAACTGTCTCACAAAAGATGAAACATTAACTTTTGCCTATGATCCCACATTCAATCGCCTCGGTGTATCACCTCACTATTTAGCAGGTATTGAAATGCAGCAACTTCTTGCTGACGGCAAATATACTAAAGAAGATGTCGCTAATGTGGTCGTGCAAATGCGTAAGAATGCACTGGCTAATCCACAAGCTGCTTATGGCACAAACCTCACAATTGGTGATGTTCTGGGTGCGAGACCTGTGGCTGAACCTGTGACTGAAAATATGATTGCTCGTCATGCAGATGCTTCTATAGCCCTTGTTATTGGAACAGAAGAAGTGGTTAAGAGTGCTAAAAATCCTGTGTGCATCAGTGGTATGGGTTGGACAAGTGGTAACTCTATTATTGAACGACGTCCCCATAATATTTCTGAAGGCACAAAAGCGGCCGCACAAATGGCTTTTAGTGAAGCTAAGATTGCGAATGCTAAAGACTGTGAGGTGCTTTATGTTTCTGATCTCTATGCCCATCGTGCCCTCATGCACATGGATGCTTTAGGTCTTGAAAAAGATGCTATTGAGCGCATTAACCCTGATGGTGGTGTGCTTGGTATGGGCGATCTTTTTGAAGCTAACAGTGGTGCGCGTGTTTATGATGCTGTCCAACAATTACGTGGTCATGCAGGTACGCGTCAGATTAACAATGCTAAAAAAGCCATGGTTCAAGGATGGCGTGGGCTTCCCACTGATTCCTGTGCTGTTACTGTTTTAGAAGCCTAAAGGAGATCAACATGACTAAAATGAATAAAAGAGTAGCTTGTATTGGAGCTGGTATGACGCGTTTTGTGCGCCGCGCACAAGAGTCAACTGGCGAACTCGCTTCTTTAGCTGTGGAAATGGCGTTGAAAGATGCGGGACTCACCATGAACGATATTGATTCCGTGTGTTTGGGAACAGCCCCTGATGCCTTTGATGGTATTCATATGAAAGGGGAAAATCTTATCGCTGGTAGTGGTGGAGCAAATAAACCTTATATGCGTCACTTTGTTGGTGGCGGAACCGGTGTGTTTTCACCGATTCACGGTTGGATGCATGTGGCTTCTGGTCAGTTTAAAACCTGTTTGGTTGTGACTGAAGAAAAAATGAGCCCCTGTAATCCTCATCCAGCAGGTGCGTTTAAAACTATTTTTGATCACACAACAGAACAACCATTAGATCTTACGTTGATCCATATTTTCGCCATTGAAATGGCGCGCTTCATGCATAAGTATGGTTATAAAGAAGAAGAGTTGGCATTGATTTCGGTTCAAAATAAACTCAATGCCATGGACCATCCCGCAGCTCAAATTGCGCAACAAATTACTGTTGATGATGTGATGAATTCCAAACTCCTCTCATGGCCTGTTAAACGTCTTGATATTAGCCCCACATCAGATGCGGCAGTAGCCATTGTGTTATCTAATGAAGATGTCGCTAGAGCGCAAACGAAGCACCCTGTCTTTATTGAAGGTGTTGGTTATCGTTTAGACACAGCTTATTGGTGTACACGTGACTTAGCTTATCCTGATTATGTTGAATTAGCTGCCCGTGATGCCTATAAAATGGCTGGTATTACATCACCAGAACAAGAAATAGACATTTTCGAGCCTTATGATCCTTTTGATTATAAAGCCTTACATCACATGAATGGTTTATTACTCGATAAGAGTGGTAAAAAAGTTAAAGAACTTCTGTTCAGTGGTTCGTTCGCACGTGATGGTTCACATCCTCTCTGCCCATCTGGTGGTGCTTTGGGTGTTGGTAATCCTATTGCGGCAACAGGGCTGATGAAAATTGCTGAGCTCTACTTCCAACTTTCTGGTCAAGCTGGTAAACGCCAGGTTAAAAAAGATTGTCGTCGTGGTGTGGCACAAGCTTGGGGTGATCTCATGCAAGTGGGAACTGTTGTTGTCATGGGTAATGACGAAGCTGTTCGTGGTCGTAAAACATTCTGGAGCGAAGCCGTACCAGAGCAATTGCCTGGTACAGCAATTAAGAATCCTCAAGATGTTCCTCATATGTCTTATACACCCGATCTCAGATATTCATGGGATAATGGTTACGCCTTAACAACATACTTAGATGGTTTTAAAAATGGCAAAATCCGTGGTAGCAAATGTTCTTCATGCGGTCGCATGATGATACCTGCTCGTTCTTTCTGTGAACTGTGTAACCTGAAGGCTGTTGAAGACTATTATGATCTTCCTGATTCAGGAACCATCGAAACATTCACACTCTCTCATGTTGACTGGGATAGTTCTATGTTACCCGATGGACAGATCAATATGTTTGCGGTTATTTCCATTGATGGCGCGGCTAAAAAAATGGGTCTTGTACACCGTTTAGGTGATGTTGATCCTAAAGATGTCAAAATTGGTATGCGTGTAAAAGCTGTTTGGAAACCTGAAAATGAACGTGAAGGCAATGTCCTTGATCTGAAATATTTCAGACCGCTCAAAGATGGTGAAGCCATTGGAGAGCCCAAACGCATTAAACCCGTTGAAATGGATAGTACAACAGCTAAAGCCTTCCCAGGCCAGATCCCCATGAGTTATATTTATACAGCGGGTATTGCTGGAGCTAAGTTCTATAATGACTTTGCACAAGGTAGGGTTTCGGGAACATGGTGTGAACACTGTCAAAAGGTTCATCTTCCAACAGCCTCTTTTTGTGAGTACAGTTTGAAAAAACTTGATCCCACAAAAGATGCTCGTGAGATTGATGCCAAGAGTGGTGTCATTGCCTCATACACTGTGGTACATGATGATCGTTCCGGTCACCAAATGGATAAGCCTCAAGTGGTTGTACAAATCAGCTATCCAGAAGCTGTGGGAACAATCTTTGGTAAACTAGAAACAAGTGATGTCACAGCTGTTAAGGCTGGTATGAACGTTGAGCTTATTCCATCAAGAACTGTTGGAGAAGGGTTGATGTTTAAGACTTGTTAAGACTTATGGCTTAAGGCGCAAGGCGTAAGGCGTAAGGTTTTGGGCCCTAGTCTCAGTCAATTTAATCTTTAGTGATGCCCGGTCTACTTTTGTGGGCCGGGTATTTTAATGATGGAAAAATCACTTCAAGAAACATTTGCCCCACATAATGCGTGTTTTGGTTGTGGGCCTTCTAATGCAAAAGGTTTGGGTTTAAAAAGTTATGTAAAAGATGGGTATACTTTTGCCACGTTTAAACCGGAAAAACACCATGAGGCTTTTGAGGGTGTTTTGTGTGGTGGTATTATTGGGACTCTCATGGATTGTCACTGCAATTGGGCTGCTGCTTATTATCTCATGAAAGATAAAGAATGTGATCATCCGCCATGCACGGTGACAGCTGATTATGCAATCAAACTATTGCGCCCAACCCCAACTGATGAGCCAGTACAGCTTAAAGCAAAATTAGTATCTATAAAAGGGGAGTGGGCAAAAATTGAGGGTGAGTTACTATATAAAGAAAAAGTTTGTGCCACATGCCAGGGCACTTTTGTTGCCGTAAAACCAGGTCATCCTGCTTATCATAGGTGGTAGGGGCATCTACTTAAAGCATAATTCTTTATTTCGGAAATATTCATCAAGATAATTATCTAGATAAGGTTTAACAAAATCAGGGTTCATAATAAGAGGTTCGAGATCAGAACGAAAAGCATGAAATTGATTTTTTAGGTTTTTTACTTTTTTAGTTAGTCTATTATCAACCTCTTCAAGTGATACAGATTCATTTAGCATGTTAGACAATCTTTTGAGGTTTGGTTTTATGCCTTTTTTGATAAACCATAATAAATCAAAGTAATCACGACCTTTGATAGTTGCTGAATTATCTTTACCCTTAACAAAAGATCTTCTTAACACAGCATGTATTTTCCCAGCCATGAGATCAGGCAAGCTATAGTGTTTTGCAATATAATTGAACCCGAATTGACTTTGTGTAGAGGTAATAACTTCATAGTTTTTAGAAGGAATTGGGGAAAGGTCTAGCTTTATGTATAAAAGATTGCTTTCACTAGGGGTAGCTAGATTAATCTTTTGAAGAACTGGAAATTTAAGCAAGAGCTGTTGTCCTTTTTGTTTAATGCTAATAGACATATCTTTGCACTGATATCTTTGTTTAAAGAATTTACTAAAACCATCCGCAAACATATCAATATCTACTGATTTGATAAAATCAAAATCAATATCTTCTGACAATCGATCTAGTTCATAGAAGTGTCTAAGACAGGTGCCTCCAGTAAAGATGAGGTTTTTGTTGTATGTAGGCGTTGTGTAAATATAGAAGAGGGCATAGACTTGAAGATATTCTTTGAGTATGTTTTTGATGTAATCTTTTCTTAATCCTTTTTGGATTTCTTGAAGCGCAATATTTTCCAGTTCCTTGTAAATCATAGAGTATCCTTTAAAATATTTGTAAGATTAAGGTATTTTTTAATATTAGTTCTTTGGCAATAGATACTAAACTCTTTAAAATCCTTATTTGAAAACTCGTCTAGATTTAGTCTGAATGATTCAATGAGTTCATTGTTAATGACAGGAGTACGATAAGTCTTGAGATAGAGATAATCAAAAAGGGCTTTTGCTTTGGTTGCTATTTTAATTTTGTATTTGCCTTTCTGGACTATGTTATATCCGTAGAATAAATCTGTTTTGACGTTTCTATAAATATAGTAACCAAGTTTGTTTGAATAGTTTCGAGGTGTTTTTAAGGTAATGGATGTGATGCCATAGACAGCTTCTGTTAAGATATTATAATTTTGCAGGACATATTCTGTTGAGAGATAAGAGGGTTCTCGTAGTTTATTAGCAATAAAAGCTAGATAGTTATCTTTATCAAATTCTAGGTCAAAAAAAGACTTTGTAACGTAGAGACCCTTTTTGAGTTGAATGATTATGTCCTGTTTTAACCAACGATTAATGTTGGAATAGAGGCTGTTTTTTGATATCTCAACTATCTGTGAAAGGGTATTGAGATCAAAATAGCTAAAAGATTTAAGGTTTTCGATGTTTTTAAGTTGATTCACAATTAGCATGTATTATATACTAATTGTGGAATAAGTCAAGCTGATAAATTCTATTGAATTGTAGCTGTCAAACCCGGCCATCCTGCGTATTATAGGTGGTAGATTATTCACCCATATCTTTAGGCTCAAGTTTTACATTGATTTCTTGAAACTTTTTAATCAAATCTTCTTTATCAACGCATTTAAAATAGGCATCTTTTGGTTCAACCACTTTATTTTTCACTAATTCTTGAAGGCTGGCATTGAGCAAAATACACCCATTAGCACGGTTCATCTGCATGAGAGATTCTAATTGATGCGTCTTACCATCACGAATGTTTGCGGCAATGGCATGGGTCATTATGAGCACTTCCAGAGCGGCCACACGCCCACCACCAATTTTCTTGAGTAGATTTTGGGCGATAACACCTTTTAGTGTTTCAGAGAGCATCATACGGATTTGAGGTTGTTCTTCAACAGGAAACTGGTTGATTAAGCGGTCAACGGTTGTGGCTGCCGTAGTGGTGTGCAATGTTCCAAAAACTAAGTGGCCTGTTTCCGCTGTTTCAATGGCAATACGGGTTGTTTCTAAGTCACGCATTTCACCAACTAGAACAATATCTGGATCCTGACGGAGAGCCGCGCGCAGCGCTCTACTAAAACTTTCTGTGTGGTTATGTACTTCACGTTGATTGACCAAGCATTTGTAGTTGGGGTGCGTGAATTCAATGGGATCTTCAATTGTCAGAATATGATCAGAGCGCATTTTATTAATATGATCAACCATTGCGGCTAGAGTTGTTGATTTACCACTTCCTGTGGGACCTGTCACAAGAACCAAGCCTTTTGGAAGGGTACAAAGTTTTAAAATATGTTCCGATAAACTAAGCTGTTCAGCTGTGATAATTTCTTCAGGAATGATACGAAAAACAGCACCAATACCTTTTCTATCAGCAAAAATATTCGCACGAAAACGGCCAACGCCTTCGAGTTCATAGGCAAAATCTGTGTCTGAACAGTCATTAAATTCTGTTAGATTTCTTTCAGGCATGATTTCTCGTAGCACTCTATCGAGAACATCATTTGTGAGCACCGCTTCCCCTTCAATCGGCTGCATTTCACCATCAATTCTTAGTACAGGAGGGCTAGACACACTCATATGTATATCACTGGCTTTATTATCTTTCACAAGTCTAAAATATTTGTCCATTTCTGCCATGGAAACTCCTTGTAATTTAATAACTTATTACTATATTTTAGAGGTTTTTGATGAAATTGCAATGAAAAAAAAGAGCGCCAGCAAATGCTAGCGCTCTCTAACCCTAAATACCCAAGGCTGTTTAACCGTACCCCAAAAATTGAAAATCAATCCCTTATTACGTAACCCCCCATAAGGCCGTCACTGCCTACTGTTATTGTGAGTGATCCCCCATTATCGTTGATGTCTTGACCAGAAATGTTCAAGTACATCATGGAAAGTCCTGAAAGTGTGTCTGTAAAGTTTAAAGATGAAATGCTATGTTCGTTAGGACCTGAAAGAGTGGTGCTTCTATTGTCATCTTGTGTGCTTCTTAAGTTAATGCCCTTGAAGTTATATTTGCTATTGGATGTTGTTCCCGTGTTAGAAAGATAAACAGCTAAACTAAATTGTCCCATCACTTCTTGTAAGTCTTCTTCATCAGCTGAGTCGCCATAGAGGGCTGTAGCAACATTATCGAGACCTGTTTTATCTGTATCAAGTAAGAGATCAATGAGATCAGCGCCATCATGAACATTGCTTAAATTACCGATTTCAGCTTGTTCATAGATATAACGTAAGAAGAGGTAGGTGCCACCGCGTTGCGATAGTGAACTACCACAAGAGAAACACGTATCTGCTACATTAGAAAGATAAGAGCTTACGCGTGAGGGATTTTCAATGCTTGTTTCAGTCATATAGCCTGTACTATCAATACTAGAGATATCTTCTGCAAGATGTGACAAACCTTCATTTAACCATGATTCTTCTGAACTACTACTATTGAGAAAATAGTGTTGGTTGAAGTTAATCATATGTTGAAATTCGTGGGGGAGTACTGTGGGGTAAATATTTGACATACAAAATGACTTGGTAAGAGCTGTACCATGGTCACCATCTTCATCAGGTACGAGGGTATAGAATACTTCCATTTCATTACTAACGCTGTATTGAGAGTCATCAAAGAGATCTACGGCATAGAAGAATCCTGTTACAATACCACCGGCACTGGCACCAAGTTCATTAACCGCTTGTGTAAAGAGAACGGCAAATTTACCATTACTATCTACATCAGACTCAGTTCCAAAGAGATTTTGCAATTGTGTGACTTCAAAATTATCTGCGAGCTCTTCAAGGTCATCGTCATTTATGGCATCCTCATTACGGGTATCTACATAAAATTCAAAATGGCTTGTGGTATAACGTAGTTCAGCAGTGATCGTGTCATAACTTGACGTAGAAGAGAGCGAGCTGAGTACTTTAAATGATTTTGTAGAGCCAACGCTTGTAGCATACTTTAAGAAAGAGCTTTTACCTTCTGATGCGATGGCAGCATCATCAGAGATATTGCTTTCAAGAGATCTTATTTGTTGATGAAAGTCTTGAGTAATATCTTCTTCAAGATTGGCTTTTCCTAAGAATTGAGAAGAAACATCTGGAGCTGACGTGCCAAGTTGAACGCCTGTAGCACTTGAGCTGGAATTATAACTATAAAGAACAAGCATGATGTCTTCATCATCTTCTACATCTGCTAAAGTAATCTCTGTTGAAGAGTTTTCTGAGAGGGTAAGGGCACTGATATTTCCAGCAACAACGCTGGTTGAGCTTGCAGAGGAATCTGAGGAGGATTCAAAAGAAGCGCTGCCACAATTTATAGAGATGAGCGCAACAATAATCATGATTCCTAAATGTGCTTGTTTATGTAATGCCCTTGTTGCCATACTATTAATATAAGCAATTAAAGGGCCAAAGCTGAATTAAGCAACAAAAACAAGGAGGTAGCGCAATTTCCCTGTTCGCGCGTTACATTTTAAATATAAAAAGATATATATAAATTGAAAGATTTATATGTAGATTTGAAGAAAGTGCCTGACGTATTATATAAAACGTACTGCGTATTGCGTACTGCGTTGTGCGTCGTGCGCTTGCCCCGTTTACGGGGTACTGCGTTTTTGAATAGAGAATAATCAATAACCAAGTCTTTTCTTTACTTGGATATTGGATATTGATTATTGGATATTGTTTATTGAAGTTACTTATATGAAAGATATACTTGGAAAAACATTTACCTGCCCGGGTTGTGGGCAAGAGCATACAATTGATACGAAAGAACTCATTTATGGGGGTGATCTGTTTAATTCTTTAATAGAGAAATTGCGTCTTGAAAAGGCTATTAAGAATATTACTTTGATTGCTGATATCAGAACAATGACTCTTTTGGGAAAAGATGTTGCTAGTCACTTAGTAAAAGCGGGCTTCAGCATGAATACAGTGATTGTTCCTGATGTGAATGGTCACTCACCTCAATGTGATGATACAACAAGGCTAAAACTGATCACTCAGATTCCTGATTGTGATGCTTTATTGGCAGTCGGTAGTGGTGTGATAAATGATCTCACAAAATGGATTGCTCATGAACGCAGCCTTCCTTACTTTGTGGTAGCCACAGCAGCATCCATGAATGGTTATGCCTCTGCTAATGTTGCAGCATCACTTAATGGTGTGAAGGTTTTGATTAGTGCTACAGCACCACAATATGTTTTTGCTTCTCCTGAAATTATTGAGCAAGCCCCTGCAGAGCTTACCAGTGCTGGTTTGGGTGATGCTTTAGCAAAACCTGTGTCTACTGCTGATTGGAAGTTGAATAATATTTTATTCAATGAGTATTTTTGTCCTTTTGCTGTTGAGATTGTGGAGCAATTTGAATCCCTTTATTTTGATTGTCCAGAAAAAATTAATAAAAAAGATTCTCAAACCATGAAAGCTCTTTTTAATGCCTTGTGTTACTCTGGAATCGCCATGACAATAGCGGGCACAAGTGCTCCGGCTTCTGGTGGTGAACACTTACTGTCACATACACTAGATATGTTAGCTTATCGTGATGGCAAAGAGCATGACTTGCATGGCCGGCAAGTGGGTTTGGGCACTGTATTGTCAGCAGCTCTTTATGAAGACGTTTTTAAACAAGAAAACATAACGTGGCAAAAACTCCCACGCGCTATTGATGAAAACTTTTGGGGTTCGCTATCAGAGGAAGTGGGCAAGCATTATCAGGATAAACTTGTGAAAGCAGATCAGGCCTATGAGCTTCTTAAAGAGCCTGGTAAATGGGATGAAATCAAAAAAGAAATTCAACCATATTTGCGTGATGCGCAGAAGATAAGAAACTGTCTAAAGGAAGCGGGCGCTGCCTATCGCATTGAAGATATTTGTGACTTAAGTGAAGAAGAGTTTACCAAAACATGGCTAAGATCCCATCAAATGAGAGCACGGTTTACGATATTGGATTTGGCTTTTATGGCTGGGGTGTTACCACACCACATCTTCAACTTGATTAAGCACATTCGCATACCGTGAGGCTACGAAGAGGTAGTCTGATAGGCGGTTCAAATACATTACACATAAAGGATCTACCACATCCTTTTTCGCCAATGTCACACATTTGCGTTCTGCGCGACGGCATGTGGTGCGCGCCATGTGGAGTATGCTCGCCAGTTTTGAGCCACCAGGGAGTATGAAATTTTTAAGAGGTGGCAATTTTTCTTCATGTTGATCAATAAAAGTTTCTAAAGCCTGGATATGTTTTTCACTAAGATCGATTTTATCTTTTTGTCCTTTAGAGAGAAGAGAACCCAAAGACATAAGGTCTTTTTGAATAGTAACTAATTGTTCCTTAAGCGTCTTATCATCTGTATGGCTCGCAGCAAGTCCCAATGTGCTATTGAGTTCATCAACATCACCATAAGAATCAACGCGTAAATGATCTTTTTCAACTCGAGACCCATCACAAAGACCAGTAGTCCCATCATCACCAGTTTTAGTATAGATTTTCATAATTCATTTTCCTTCTTAATGGCCTCTAGTTCTTCAACAATGACAAGATCTCTATGACGACCTAAAGTTTTTTTTGCTTTTATGAGATCTTCTAGAGAGATAACAAAACAACGTCCCCCAAACAATTCTATTTCCTGAGAATTTTTGAGAATATCATAGTAATCACCAACACCTTCAACTTGAGTGATAATATCAAGCACTCCTAGATCTGTTTCTAAATGTAAGTTATTAAATTTTTCAACATTTTGGTTATCTCGTTGAAATTGTGGTTTTTCTTTTTGTTTTCTATGTCTTGGATTAATTGGTTCTAATGTTTTTTGTAGTAATATAATTTGTTCGTTAGATAATGTGAGGCAAATATCAATATCACGTGTTGTTTGATTGCATCCGTGTATGACAGCAGCAAAACCTCCTACAATGACAAAGTCGATAGGGCTATGAATAAGAAATTTAAGAAGGTCTTGAAGATCTTGCATTCTTTTGTCTACCTTTGCCTTTTATAAGGTTGATACAATTGAGTGTTTTTTGGTGTTGAATAACTCGAGCTTCATAAGAAAGCTTAAGATTATCTCGAAGAAGCCAGATATCAATTTCTGCATGTTCTTTGGATAGTATTGTATGATTCTTACTAGCTGATTTCATTGATGATTATACTAGATTTTGCAGATAAAAAAAGCAACCATGAAAAGGCCTACCCATTTTTGTTAACTCTGCAAAGCAATGATCAGCTCATTGAGCTTTTTAACAAAACCTGCTGGGTCTTTGAGTTGACCACCGTCACTTAATATGGCTTGATCATAGAGTACATCAGACCAGGCTTGAAATTGTTTTTCATCTTTTTCGTCAGCCAATTTCTTTAAAATCATATGATCAGGATTGATTTCTAGGATAGGTTTATCAGTATCCATTTTTTGACCAGCGGTTTCAAAGAGACGTTTTAAACTGGGATCTAAATCATTTTGATCCGAGACAATACACGCTGGAGATGTTGTGAGTCTTTGTGATACTTTAACTTCTTTAACAGTATCTTTAAGGGCTGTGCTCAGTCTTTTTGTGAGCTCTTCGTGGGTTTTGTCTGCGATGCTGTCTTCTTTTTTGTCTTCGTTTTTGTTAGTGCCATCTTTATTTAATTCAATATCGCCCTTAGACACTGATTGCAGTTTTTTACCTTTGTATTCACTCAGATGTGTAACCATCCAATGGTCCACACGGTCAGACAGTAATAAAACTTCAATTTCTTTTTTTCTAAAAATTTCTAAAAGAGGTGAGTTTTTGCCTGACTCAAAAGTGTCTGCTGTGATGTAGTAAATTTTATCTTGGTTGGGTTTGAGGCGGAAGATATAATCATCTAAAGAGACTTCTTGAGTGTTTTTGTCATCAAAAGTTGAAGAGAAAAGAGAGAGCTTGGCAATGCGTTCTTTATTGGGAAAATCTTCAACAACACCTTCTTTGAAAATAGCACCAAACTCTTTCCAGAACTTCGCGTAGTTTTCCTTTTTGTTTTTGGCCATATCCTCAAGGTGATCGAGTGTCTTTTTGACGGCGGTATTTCTAATAGATGAGATGATTTGATTTTCCTGTAATATTTCTCTTGAGATATTAAGTGGTAGGTCATCAGAATCAATCACACCACGGATAAAACGCAAATAACGAGGCAGAAGTTTGTCTGATTCATCCATAATAAAAGTTCGTTTTACATAAAGTTTAACGCCAGTGGGATGCTCTTTTGTCCATAAATCAAAGGGAGCTTTTTCAGGGATGTAAAATAAAAATGAGTATTCCAAAGTGCCTTCCATGCGGGCATGGATGTGGGTAAGGGGATCACCAAAGTCATGTGCTACGGTTTTATAAAACTCTTTGTACTCTTCATTCTTAATACCTGCTTTTGGTCTTCTCCAAAGAGCGCTGGCTTTATTAACCGTTTCTTCTTTTGTTGTTTTTTGTTTGTTTTCATCTTCTTCTTCTACAGTCATTGTGATGGGAAGGGAGATGTGATCTGAGTATTTTCGAATGATTCCTTTTAAAGTCCAGGCATCGAGAAATTCATCTTCGCCTTCCCTGAGATGTAGGGTAACATCTGTTCCGCGATCTTCTTTATCATTTTTTGCGATGGTGTAATCACCTTCACCAATTGATTCCCAAATAATTCCTTCAGCTTTGTCTTCGCCTGCCTTACGTGTTTTAAGAGTTACCTTGTCCGCAATAATAAACGAAGAATAAAAACCCACGCCAAATTGACCAATGAGGTTGGCATCTTTTTTGTTATCACCTGTCAAAGATTCAAAAAACTCTTTTGTGCCAGATTTAGCAATCGTACCAATATTTTGTATAACCTCATCGTGAGTCATGCCAATACCATTATCAGAAATCGTGAGTGTACGGTTTTCTTTATCAAAACTTATGTGAATTTTGAGGTCACTTTTACCTTCATAGAGCTTTTCATCAGAAAGAGCTAAAAATCTGAGGCGATCACACGCATCTGATGCGTTTGAGATGAGTTCTCGTACAGAAATTTCTTTATTGCTGTAGAGAGAATTGATCATAAGTTTCAGTAATTGTTTAACTTCTGCTTGAAAGCCATGGGTTTGTTTATCTGTAGTCATTTTTTGTTCCTTTAAGTACGTAAGAGGTTAAGTTTGTTAGTTTGTTCATTAATAATATTGATTTAGTTATTGTCAAGGTTTTGAGTCACAATACGCTAGACGCTAGACGCTAGACGCTAGACGTTAAGTTCTAGTAAGTGTTGAATATTCCGCGTATTTATTTTTCCATTTCTGGGGTAGGTTGACCGTTACCAGGGTGCCTTCTTCTATGTTTTCACTCTCCATGACTGAGCCATGGGTGTAGATATCATTTAGAATTTTGCCTTTATCATGAGGGATAAGAAGGTTCATAACATTATAATAATGCTTATTAAGAGTTGTCTCAATTTTAGTCTGAAAATCATCAAGTCCTATTTCCTTAAGGCTAGATATCCTGGAAAGTAATTCTTTGCTCTCATCAAAATGGCTTTTTTCTTGTTCTTTATCTATCAAGTCAATTTTATTCATGACTTTGATAATGGGTTTGTTGCTGAGTCCGAGTTCTTTAAGAATTTGTTCTACGGTTTGTATTTGTTGTGTGCGATCAGGATGACTGGCATCAATAACATGGACCAAAACATCTGAGTCAGCAACTTCTTCAAAAGTTGATTTGAAAGATTCAATGAGTTGGTGGGGCAGGTTGCGTATAAAGCCAACAGTATCTGAAATAAGTATGATTTGTCCTGAAGGTAATCGCAGTCTCTTTGTTTTGGGGTCGAGAGTTGCAAAAAGCTTATCCTCAGCGAGTTCATGAGCCTTGAGGAGGCTATTAAACAGTGTTGATTTGCCGGCATTTGTATAGCCAATGAGCGAAACAGTTGGGATGGGTACAGCTTGTCTTTTGTTGCGATGAATTTCACGGGCGCGTGTGACTCGTTCTAGATTTTTTTTGAGCATGACAATGCGTTCACGAGCACGACGCCTATCAACTTCTAGTTGTGTTTCACCAGGGCCTCTAAAGCCAATACCACCTTGTGATTTCTTTAAATGTGTCCACGCACCGATGAGTCTTGGCAGCAGATACTGGTATTGTGCAAGTTCAACTTGCAGTTTACCTTCTTTAGAACGAGCGCGTTGCGCAAAAATGTCAAGAATCAGGCCTGTACGATCCACGACACGTATTTGCCACGTTTTTTCTAAGTTTCTGTTTTGAACAGGTGTTAGGTCTGTATCAATGATAATAAGATCAGGTTTAATAATAGCAAAGCGTTCTTTGAGTTCTTCTACTTTACCTTTGCCTAAAAACGTGGCTGTGTTAAATTGGCGTATTTCAACAAAGATATCTCCCATCAATACAGCGCCGGCTGTTTGGGTGAGATTTTTAGCTTCATCAAAACTTTCTAACGCATCATATTTATGAGTTTTACGATGATGATAAATGCCAATGACGTAGGCTTGTTCTGTTGTTTTATTCAATTTGATTCCAATTTAAAATATATACTGTCTAGCGTCTATCGTCTATTGTCTATCGTTACGCTAGACGACAGACGATAGCGCGCATTGATTACATAAACCGAACAACCTTGTCATCAAATAACTGATTGATGTGATATTGCAAAGGTTCGCAGGCCATGGCCCTATATTGTGAGGGCAGTTCTACAATGGCGTCATAGTCATCTGTTTTGTTTGCGTGGATATAGATGCGACTTTGACCTTGGTATTGATGAAGTATTTCCATGGCTTTGGCAATGTTTTTAGATGTGAGTTGCTTAAGTGGGATGTGTAGATGAACACTGCGTGTTGTCTGTTTAAGTTTTTCACTTAAAAGAACAATGTTTTCCAAAAAAAGTTTTCCACCGGTCTCTGATCTTTCGACCCTACCAGAAATAACCAAAGGATGTTCCGATGTAATGAGGTCTTGGCATTTTTTTAAAGCTTTGGGGAAGACAATGACTTCAATGGGGCCTAGTAAATCTTCAAATTGCAAGAACGCCATTTTATCGTTCTTTTTCGTGAGGACGGAACGCATGCTTGTGATCACACCACCAATGGTAACTTCTGTCCCTGAGGGGAGTTGATGAATTTGTTTTGTGTTATGCGTGGTGAGCTTGTGTAAATTATCTTGGTAGACTTTTAAGGGATGGCCAGAAAAGTAAAATCCAAAGACTTCTTTTTCAAAGGTCAGTTTCTCTTTTTCTGTCCAATCCATATCATTTTTGATTTCAAGTCCCACAGGTAATTGTTCATCTAAATCCAGTGATGCAAATAAGTTGCTTTGTCCCAAAGCTTCATCGCGTTGTTTTTTTGCTGCGGCATTGACTGTTTGTTCTATGGCTGTAAATAAACCTTGGCGTGGCATTTTAAAATCATCAAAAGCACCTGCTTTGATGAGAACATCAATAACCTTTTTTGTTACGCGCCTGAGATCAACTCTGGAACAAAAGTCATAAAAAGATTGAAAGGGACCGTCTGTATTGCGTGTTTCAATAATGGATTCAATGGCCGCACCGCCAACGCCTTTTAAGGCAGCTAGTCCATAACGAATATGCTTTTCAGCGGCGACAGAAAACTCAGCTTCACTCTCATTAATATTAGGTGCCAACATTTTAATATCTGCTTTTTTGGCATCATCTATGAACAAGAGAATCTTATCTGTGTCTTCCATTTCCGTCGACATTATTGCTGCAATGAATTCTGTTCTATGATGAGTTTTTAACCAGGAGGTTTGATAGGAGATGAGGGCATAGGCTGCTGAATGTGATTTGTTGAAACCATATTCGGCAAATTTGGCCATGAGATCAAAAATATCTTCTGCTATTTTGGGATCAATTTTATTTTTCTCCGCTCCAGATAAAAAACGTTTTTTCTGGGCTGCCATTTCTGAAATAATTTTCTTACCCATGGCGCGTCTTAACAGATCAGCTTCACCAAGAGTGTAGCTTGCCAAAATGGAAGCTATTTGCATTACTTGTTCCTGGTAGACAATAACACCATAAGTGTCTTTGAGAATTTCATTTAAACTGGGATGCATGTAGGTGATGTCTTTTTTTCCTTTTTTTCGCTCAATAAAGTCGTCTACCATGCCAGAGCCAAGAGGACCAGGGCGATACAAGGCAACAAGGGCAATAATATCTTCGAAACAGTTAGGTTGCAGGCGTTCCATAAGATCACGCATGCCTGCCGATTCGAGCTGGAACACACCAAAACCATCACCTTGTGATAAAGCATGAAAAACAGCTTCGTCATCCATGGGAATGGTCGTGATGTCGATGATGAGATCTTTTGTTTTTTTAATATATTTTATGGCTTTATTAATGACGGTCAGTGTGCGTAGTCCCAAAAAGTCAAATTTAATGAGACCTATTTTTTCCGCACATTTCATATCGTATTGAACAACAACATCATTGTTAGAACCTTTGTACAAAGGTGCGTGCTCCCATAAAGGCTTATCTGTAATGATGACGCCAGCAGCATGTACAGAAGCATGTCTGTTAAGACCTTCTAGTCTCATGGAGACATCAAGAAGGCGATGATCTGTTTCATCGTTTTCATAACGTTTTTTAAGCTCTGGTTCTGTTGCAATAGCATCTTTAAGTTTTATGCCTAACGTGTTGGGAATGAGTTTTGCCAGTTTATCAACATAGTCATATTCTAAATCAAGAACACGACCAACATCTCTGATAACAGCACGAGCTTTCATCTTACCAAAAGTAATGATTTGAGAGACATTGACATATTTCTCAGTGACATACTCAATCACAGCAGCACGACCTTCTTGGCAAAAATCAATATCAAAGTCAGGCATGCTAATACGTTCAGGATTCAAAAACCGTTCAAAAAGAAGATTGTAGGGGATGGGGTCTATATCTGTAATGCGTAATGAATAGGCGACCAGTGAACCGGCACCAGAACCACGTCCAGGACCAACAGGTATTTTCTGTTTTTTTGCCCAGTTAATGAAATCAGCAACAATAAGGAAGTAACCAGCAAACCCCATGGAGTTAATGACGCCAATTTCATGTTCTAAACGATTTTGATAAGCCTGCCAATCATCATCTGTCATGGAAGATAATTTTTGTATTTGATCCCAACGTTCTTTTAATCCAAGGCGTGCAAGGTCAGCAAGATAATCGTCGAGTGTTTTGTTTTCAGGTGTTTCATATTTTGGTAGATGATAAGTTCCGTATTCAAAATCAAAATTACATTTACTAGCAATATCGATTGTATTTTTTAGAGCTTCTTCACAGTGAGAGAAGTCTGCTTGCATTTCATCTTGTGATTTAAAGTGATAGCGATCTGTTGAAAACTTGAGAGCGTCATAGGGTGAGGTGACAAAGGGTGCTATTTGAATAGAGCGTAAAATTTCAAAGGCTTCAGCATCATCAGGATTCATGTAGTGAATATTGTTTGAGGCGACGAGGGGCAGGCCTAAATCTTTCGCAAGCTGAATAAGAGTATCATTTGTTTCTGGTTGATTCGGCAGGCCATTGTTTTGCAATTCCAGGTAAAATCTTCCCGGAAAAAGTTGCGCGTAATTCTGTGCGGCTTTTTTGGCGTCATCATAATTATCATTATAAATATGATGATTAATTTCTGAATTATAGCCAGATGATAGAGCTATCAAGCCATTTTGGTATTCACGCAGTAAGTTAAAATCAACACGGGGTTTATAATAAAAACCTTCGAAAAAAGATCGTGTGATGAGTCGTGATAGATTTTTGTAGCCGATTTCATTTTGAACCAGAAGAACCAGTTGCCAATAAACATCCTGACCGCGAACAAATTTTTTAATTGTATGATCATTGTAGGAAGGAATGTAGACTTCACAGCCCAAGATAGGCTTTATCCCTGATGCTGTGGCAGTACTAAAAAACTCAACAGCGCCATAGAGATTGCCATAGTCTGTAATGGCAAGTGCAGGCATATTGTATTCTTTTGCTCTGCTAATAGCATCTTTTGTTCGAACAGCACCATTGAGGAGGCTGTATTCTGTGTGTAGATGGAGATGGCAATACATTTTCGGTTTCCGTTGTCCGTTGTCCGTCATCCGTTATAATAACTCAGATTTGCAAGGCAATATATTTGTCTTTCAAAGGGGTTGTGTCAACGGTTAATTCGGTTTCCGTTGACCGGTATCCGTAGTCCGTTATATGACTGTATAATAACTTGTGTATAATCAGATAAACTGTTAAGTGTCTAATTATATTAATCAATTAACGATAACCGGAAAACGGTAACCTAAAAACGAGGGAATTATGAGTATTACAGTTGTTGGCTCAGTGGCCTTAGATACAATTGAAACATTATTTGGAAAAATGGAACGTGGTTTAGGTGGTGCGGCAATGCATTTTTCTGTAGCTGCGAGTTTTTTCACAGATATTAACTTAATTGGCGTTGTAGGTGGTGATTTTCCTCAAGAACACATTGATTTCATGAAAAAGCGAAATATTGATCTCACTGGTTTGCAAGTAGAGATGGAAGGGAAAACGTTTCACTGGATTGGTCGCTATGATGAAGATGTGAATAGTGCGATAACACTCGAAACGCATCTCAATGTATTTGAGACCTTTAAACCTGTTGTTCCCGATAAATACAAAAATCCTGATTTTTTGTTCTTAGCTAATATACATCCCGATCTACAATTGCATGTGATTGCTAATGCCGGAAAACCAAAAATGATAGCCATGGATACAATGAATCTGTGGATTGATATTACTAAAGATATACTCAAAAAAGTTATCCAAAAAGTAGATTTGGTTTGTATTAATGACCAAGAAGTAAAGATGCTGACAGGCAATAATAATCTTGTTTGTGGTGCCAGGGAAATTCAAAATATGGGGCCCAAAACCGTTATTGTGAAACGGGGTGAATATGGTGCTGTTCTATTTCATGAAGAAAAAATATTTGCCGCACCGGCATTGCCCATTGAAGAAGTGAAAGATCCTACAGGAGCTGGCGATACC
Source organism: bacterium (assembly GCA_018812345.1). Lineage (GTDB taxonomy): Bacteria > UBA10199 > UBA10199 > UBA10199 > JADGCS01 > JAHJDR01. The sequence goes on from JAHJDR010000176.1 coordinate 21,999, forward strand.
TTTGCCGGTGGTATGATGGGTTATTTAGACCAATGTCCAGAAGTGACTTTTGACCATTTAAAGACAGCCATAATTTGTGGTTCTGTTATGGCGAGCTTTAATGTTGAAGAGTTTGGTTGTAACCGTCTTAGAAAATTAACAAAGGATGATATCAGCAAGCGTTTTGCTGACTTTCAGGCCTTAGGCCAATTTGATAGTATGTCCTTATGAAAGTAAATCGTGCAGAAATGCTTTTACACAGTATCACGCGTTTGCTGAGTCGCAATGCGGATGCTAATATTCGCCGTATTTTGGCAAAATCTCATCCGTCAGAAATTGCTTCTGTTATTCGTCAGTTGCCTGATGATGATGGTGTTCACGTTATTAAGCAAATTCGAGATACGGTACGTGAACCTGAAACCTTTGTTGAGCTAGAAGGTAAATTTATTCAAACCTATTTAGATAATACAGACGATAAAAATCACATAGTAAAAGTCATGCAAGAGTTGCCTGATGATGAAGTGGCGAACCTTCTTGCCGAAGTTAATGGAGAAACAGCAGAAGAAATTTTATCGCTTATGAAGACATCCAAGCAAGAGGATGTGAGCGAGATTTTACAGTATGGTGAAGATACTTGTGGCCGTATCATGGCCGTTAATATTCATAAATTTAACCAAAAACTGACTGCCAAAGAAGCGATTAGCATTATTCAAAACAGCAAGCATGTGGAGAGTATTTATTATATTTATGTTGTTGATGATGATAATCATCTTGTGGGTGTGATTTCTTTGCGGCAATTGTTGCAGGTACAAGGCGATAGGGTTCTCAAAGACTTTATGGTGCGTGAATTGGTCAGTGTGAATGTTTATGAATCACAGGATAAAGCGGCCACATTTGTTGAAGACTATAATTTTGTCAGTTTGCCTGTCATCGATGATGATGGTGCTCTGATGGGCATGGTGACTGTTGATGATGTGATTGATTATATTCGTGAAGAAGCACAAGATGAAGTCTTACAAATGGCTGGTGTAGAAGCCGAAGCTATAGATGATTTTTCATATTTGCGCGCTTTTGGTTCACGTGTTTCATGGTATGGACTTCTTTTCATTGCAGGCGTTCTTTGTAGTGAAATTATTCTTTATTACTTTAAAGATGTTCCTCAGAAGCTTACTTATTTGTGTTTTGCTCCTTTAGTTTTGCGCTTATGTGGCAGTATGGCTACACAAGGATTAACCTTTGTGACGCAAGGGTTGTTTGATGAAGATATTGAGCGCAGTCGCTCTATTAGAGCCTTTTGGGGGCAAATGTTAATCACATTGCTAGTGACTTTGCTTTTTGCTGGTGTGGTTTTTTGTTATGCTTTCTTTAGGTTTTTGGAACCAGCATGGACATCTTTTGGTATGAGCATTGGTATTTTAGTTGTTACGGTTATGTCAATATTTGTTGGTGTTATGTTACCCCTTATTTTTAACAAACTCAATATTGATCCTCAGATTGCCAGTTCGCGTGTTATTCACGTTCTCATGGATGCCTTAAGCTTACTGATCTTTTTTGCCTTTTTATTTGGCTGGAGCTAAGATGGAACAACATAGCGGCATTATCCTTAAAAAATTATCTTACAGCGAAGCTGATGAGATTATCACAGTATTGTTTAAAGGCATTGGTATCAAACGTCTTTTTGTTCGCGGATCCCGTAAGTCAAAGAAGCGTTTTGGCGGTTTGATTGACCATTTTGCTCATTTAAAATTCTTTTTTTCCTCTCACAATAAGGGACTAAGTTCTCTTACAAGTGTTGAAGAATTTCATGAAAGCATGCAACGTGATTTATGGACCCTTGGTCCCAATTTTGCTTATGCTTCACTATTATCTGAATTTATCTGTGAGTTTACACCTGAAGATGGTGATGATCATGGACTTTATGATCTTTGGTTATCTCTTTATAATGAATTAAAACAAAAAGAACTAACTCCCGACATGGCGACAAATTATTTTATCATGTTTTTAAGACATGTGGGTTATGCACCAGACTTTATAGAGCACTTTCAAGAAGGCCATTCTCAGGCTGTAGTAGATAATGAGTGGATGTCTTTATTAACTGATTTGGTTAGTTTTGCAGAAAAGATTATGCAGAAACCCTCCCGAGCCGCCCCTTTTTTTCTCTCAACGCTAGACCCCGAAAACGGGGCAGGCGATAGACGATAGACGAAGCACGAGGATCAATACCAAATTCTCCCCACAGCAGGTACTTCGGCATCTAAACTTTCACTATAAATCCATCCTGTATAGAGGATGCGATCATCAGATAAGATGCTTATGTTATTGACACCTTCATTAACTGTATCGCCTACCTCAAAAATAACCGTGCCATTAGTACCAAATTGATAATTCAGCTGACCATTTGCTTTGTATTGTTGGATAACACGATAGGTCTTGATGCCACCATCATTGGTGATACTAAACCCAGCCACAATCATTTTTCCACTGGACATAAAATCTAAACTCACAGCTTCAGCATTGCCACCAGCAATAGGATCTTTAATGACAAAGCCATTTATTCCAAAGGTTGTATCAAGTGTTCCATTTGGTAAGTAACGTGCGATAAGAAATAGTTTTGTTCCTGCTGTTGTATGGGTAGCCGTGCCACAAATGTAGATTTTATTATCGTAGATTTCAATGTCATCAATGATAGCACTGTGATGAGGTACTCCTGTAATGACCTTGCCATTGAGGCCAAAAGAAAAATCCAAATTACCATCCTCTGAGTAGCGTGCGAGTATCAAGCGTTTTCTGCCAGCTACAAAATCAAAGCCACCAACGACAATCTTTTTATCGGTTTGAATGGCAACAGCTCTGGCTTCTTCTAATGCGCCAGGTGTGAAATTAAGCACGCGCAGGCCATCATTTCCAAAGGTTGTATCAAGTACACCTTCAGTGGAATACCTGCTTATTGTTAGTGCCTGATCAGCATCAAGTTGGATATAACCGACACCGACAATATTGTTGCCTTGTTGTGCCATTGCCATAAGGCGATTATTTTTTAGACCGATATCGTGTGCGTAAACGCCTATACCTCTAAAGGTTTCATCCAATGTCCCATCTGCATTATAGCGTGCTAAAAAAGCATCTTCAGTAATGTCGCCACCATTGTCAATCTCAGCCCAACCACTAATAATAGTTTGGCCTGTAGTAGGTAGGTAAATCATGCCTGTGAGTTGTCCATTGTCACCTATGGAAGTCGTTGTATATCCTGTTTCCTCACCAAAATTTCCCATGAGATTTCCCGAACTGTTAAATTTGCTGATAAAGAAATCATTAGTTAATGTTGTGCCAGCTATAATAAAGGAGCCTCCATTTACCATTTTACCTGCTTGCGCTTGTCCTTTTATATTTAAAAAGGCTGTTCCATTATTATTTTTGAAATCAGGATCTGGTTGGCCATGAGCGGCAACGTAGATTGTGCCATCAGCTGTGTTTTTTTCTTGATCAGTAACACTGACTATGGCTGTGCCTGGGCTCATAGGTGCTCGGTAACTACCCGTAAACTCATTTATGTGACCAATTCCAGATTTGAGTTGAAATTTATAGGGTGGTCGTCCATCAACCCCTCTGATAGCAGTATTTGAGCCTTGACCGACATATATCCCTGTTGGAAATACATTTAATACATCAGGATTTTTGATAAGATCATTAGAAAGATTAAGCACGCCCACTTGATTGGGTTCATCAGGCGCCAGCCGGTAGCGATAGGCTACGATATCGAGATTGAAATTTGAGGGTAGAGGGGCATGTCCAATTGTTATAAAATAGGTTTCCTCATCTTCCAAATCAAACATGCCAATCACAGGAGCTAAGGATCCTTCAGCTTGATTTGTTGTTGTTTGAAACGCTATGTAAGATAACTCATCATTTGATAATAGAAAGAACTGTGATAAATTCATGCCCACATCAATAAGAGTTCGCGAACTATCTGTGTTTATGTTGACTTCACAAATATTATTAATGCCTGTTTCTGCATCTTCACAATGGTAGTATATTAATTCGTTTCGTGCAGTGGGATTGCCCATGTAAGTAATACTTCTATTGATTTCTTTCCAATCTGTAACATCAGAGTCATAGCCATCAAGGATCTCTTCAAGGTTAGCTCTGATGAGATGATAATCATTACTAGTGTCTTTTCCAACAAGAATTATAGTGTACTGATTCATCCAATCAAAATCTAGTATGGCAAAATCTATATCTTGATCTTCAAGAATAACATCCATGTGTTCATCTTTATCCACAAAATATATAACAGGAATAATACTATTTTCACCTGTGTAGGGGTTCAATCGACTGGCATTGTAGAGAATGTATTCACCTGAAGGATGAATTTTAAATATGGGTCGCTTTAGTGTCGTCTGCAAATCAATTTCTGTGATATCACCTAATCCATTAACCTGATAAAAAATTTGCTCAGCATCAAAGAAATGTAGCTCATAGGGAGAACTAATCATTGACTGGGATAAAACAGACGTATCAATAAAGGGTTCTGGATACCCGCCAATAGCAGGTAGTGACCACAAAGCAGTTTGACCATTATCTTCGATTACAGAAAAAACAACTTCACTTTTCGGCAGTTCCCCATCATCTTTATCAATGTTTAAAAAGGCCATACCGCGATCTTGTATATCAACCATGGCGTGAACTGATTCGTCGGAAAAGGTGATGTTGCTTGCATTCCACACGTCAGAATCAACACCTGTAATAAATACATTAAACGTGTAATGCGGGATCAATGGGTGAGGTGGATTAATTTTCAGGAAAATGGGTGCACTCGCTTGGATATCATCAACGATTTCTTCAGAATCAGTGGCGACAAGAGCGACAATTTCTCCAATAAGAGATTCCTTAAATTGCAGTGTGAAAAGGCAATCCTGTGACAGATTTGGCGTGAGAATATCAGTGGTTTTGCCTTTGTTATTGATTACGAGAATTTTGCCACATTTATTGTCAACACGATGGAAGAAGAATGTACCCACAATGGCTTCACTAGTGGGATTACCTCCTTTGCCGAGATATTTTGGTGCGCTAAGTTGTGGTGTTAGGCTTGCCTCTTGAAAAGAAACACTGGTGGCATCAATACCATCTGTATTTTTGGCTATGGTAACGGGGATACTAATTGAATCCATGCCATAGGCTTCTGCGTCTTCGTATGTGATGGTCGCACTTTGATCAACTCCATTTAATGGATTACATGACATGGCCCCACCCACAGCCGCATCAGGTCCCACACATTGAGTTGTGGCGTTGAGCATGGAAAAAAGGATAAATATGAGTAAAAGAGTGCGCCTGAGTCGCATGCCTTATATTATATGCAATTACCATTCCAGTTTAAACCGAAATATAACCCCGTAACCCTATGATATTATTAGCCCCCAATTTACAATCTATGAACACTAGGCAACTTTTGCTTCTTTTCTATGAACATGTTCTCAAATTGGAAGAACATTCATTTTCATTTATGTATTTTTCAATTTTCAATTCGCAGTCCCACAGGGACTGCGAAAGTCCCAGTCCCAGTCCCATCGAGACTTAAGAGACACGAAATGGGACTGATAAAAAAAAATAAGACAAGTAAAATCAACAAGATAAAAAATACGCAAGTTGGCATGACTCATGCTTTAGGTATGAGTATGAAAAACTTAACATCAAATATAATAAATAAGGCCAGAGATCTTTCTTTTAATCAGACAACAAATTACATCCATTATGAAGAAGCCCAGATGATGCGGCTTATTAAAGATCTTGTTGATCATATTCTCCAAGAGCCTCCTAAACAAGAGGTGAGTCTTAAACCAGGTAAGCCGCGTTTTGTCGTTCCCTACAATATTAATGACAAAGCCGCACAATATAAACCTTTGCCCTTTAGAGATGGTTTGCGAAAGTTTGAAACAGGTGATTTATCTGATCCAGAAGTAAAAAGTGAGCACAGAAATCAAAGTGGTTTATCCTATGAGAAAAAAACAGGTTCTCTTTTTGTGGATGGTATTGATGTGTCTGACATTAAACAAGGGAGTGTTGGTGATTGCTATTTTTTAGCAGCATTGACTTCTATTGCAAACATACAGCCAGATTTTATCACACAAAACATTCGTCAAAATACAGATAATACTTATACAGTAGGCTTTCACAAAATTAGCATACCCAGCAAACGCGTTCTCTATGATGAGAAAGGCCCCTATTACCAAGCCATTCGTGAAACAGCTAAATACTGTATCGATAATGAGCTTCCTCAATGGTATGGAAATAATCTGTATGCACGTGGTGAAAATAGTGGTGAGCTTTGGGCAGCGCTTTATGAAAAGGCTTACGCAGCTTATAAAGGCGGAAGTTATGATGATATTAATGGAGGAACTATTGCAACAGCATATTTTGATTTACTGGGTGTCACGTCCAAAACCCATAAGCACCAAGGTAGTATTGAAACAACATTGTATAATACAATTCAAACAGCTTTAGATAATAAGAATCCTGTTGCTGTGGGTATTGGACCGGATGAAAATGGTGCCCATTTAAGTGAAGAGGGTCTTGTGTATAATCATGCCTATTCTGTTTTAGATGTTTTTGAGCAAGAGGGAGTCAAATACATTACCCTGAGAAATCCCTATGGGTATCAGGAATGGAATGGCGATGGCGCTGATACAAAAAATGATGGTATCTTTAGCATGCCTTTTTCCGCTTATAAAGATAATTTCTATGAAACAACAATTGCTGATTATACAAAATATGATGGCATATACGATCCATACGCCCATCCAAAGTATCGGTTGAATTAATGACAATTGACAATAGGCAATAAGCGATTTGCGATTTAAATTGCCGATAGCCAATTGTCATTTGCTTATTGTCAATCATGAACATTGTTATCATTCCTGTTATAGTGTTACCTATGTATCCGGTCTATTATGTAACCTATCTATCCGGTTCGGACTCTTTGTAAGTGTCCAAATATTACACAGATTTGTTAAGTCTACTTTACAGGTTATACAAAGCGTTTAATAAATTATTTCTATCCTATTGAAAAATAAGAGTAAAATAATTTTTCGCTTGTGGCATAGTCTATGCATCTTCTAGAAGACGATCGGGTAAAATTGTTAGCAACATATCATGTTTAATTTCGATAATATGTAAGGAGTAAGGATATGTCACAAATAGTTCTACAGCCAAATCAGGCGCCACTAACAGGTCAGGAAATGGAATACCTGGGTTATGATGTCTCGCGAAATGACATCATTGGGGTTCCTGAGCTCAAAAAGTCAGGTCAACTCGATGAATTTGTTTCCCGTTATCTTTACACAGAAGATACAGGCATTGCTTTATTTTATGCCCAGAGATCTACAGTACAACTTGAAGGCAAGATTAAAAAACTCATCAAAGAAATACTTTCAGGTTGGGAACAAAATCCAGAGACGATAACTAAAACATGGGGTTTTGATGAAAGTGATATTAGCCGCTTTCAAAAATGGCTCGATAATGGATTGAGCAATGCTTTGGATACTGTAGAGAATGAAGATTTATTTTTGTCCAAAAGCGATTATGTGACTTATGCCAGTAGTGAGGACAAACCTATTCGTAAAAGTCGTCTCGAAACTATTGGTAAGCTTGATGAGTTTATTGGTTTATACATTCGCACTAAACGCTATGTCCCAGAAAGAACTGACAAGTACTATGATAGCAAGCTTGATAATGGTTTGCGTTATCAAATCAGGGACTACCTTCTCATTCTCGTCGGTGAAGATGATTTTGCCAAACAGTCACTAACCCAACAGTTAGGTCTCAATCAAAGTGATGTACATAAGTATCTTTTTCAAGAATGGCTCTTAACAGATTTTAATCTTGATTCTATTTCTGTATATGGTGGCTTTAATTTTGATATGGGTCAAAGTCTTTCCTATGGTGATGAAATCGATGCTGACGGTGATCTTACCTATATTTACGATGTTGATGAGAACAATGCGAGCGCGGGCATTGAAGCTGAGATTCATGGTCAAAAGACACTTGGAAAAGAGGGGTTTATTAGAGGAGAGCTTGGCGTTGAAGGAGAACCCATTGCTGTTGTTGAGCGCTATGAAACTGTGAGATCATTGGGGGAAGGTGATGAAATAGAAGAACCAGAACTAGAAACTGTGCGTTCTGCTGGTGTAAATGTTGATGGCGAACTCCAAATTGGTCGCATAGATGGTAAAGTGGAATTTGAGGTTGGCGCTGGGGGTAACTTTGATTTTCATGACATGCCGAATGAAGATGTGCAAAGCTTTGATGTGGAAGCTGAATTTGATGCCAATGATTTCTGAACCTCAGGCACTGCCTTTGGAGCTTCTTTTGAGCACGAACAAAACTTTTACAATCCTCCCGCGGAAGAGGATGTTGACGAATATTATCAAGCGCATTCGGAAGAAACTGCTGTTGATGTGGATATGGAATATACAAATCCACAGGATGTGCGCATTACAGGATCCTATGACTTTGATCGTGATGAGAGTAAAAAATATTATCGTCAAGAGGAAGAACAAACCCATCGTGGTGCTGTGAGTTTGCACGTGCCGCTCACACAAGATGATGAAAAAAGAAATCATACGCTTGATGTAACTGTCAGTGCTAAACACAGAACGCGTGATAAATATAGATCTGACTTAGAGGCTCGTTATCAACAAACGCGACATTCAGCGGCACTTTATACAGGATTAAATTTGGATTTGCATGATGACTTTTCCATGACAATGGCTGCCTATGGACAAGTAATGAAATCGGAAGGAAGCCAAGAATATGTGATGCCCTACGTTGAAGGAACTTTATCATTAGATTACACACCTGGAAAATTTAGTTTGGGTTCTGAGGTTACGGTAGGTGGTGATTGGGGAAATGTTACTTACAATGATTTGAGTTATTCGGGCATTGATGATTCGTATTTAGCAGAGCTACCCACAAGAAGTGAGTATTTTAATGCCAATGCTTCTCTGCGGATGAGCTATGCTCCACGCGATTTCTTGAGCTTCAGTCTCAGTGGTTGGGGTGGCTATGAAATGTCGCAGAGCTATCAAGATCATAATCATATGTGGGTGGGCGCCAGAACTTCTTATGGGATGCGCCTAGCCCAGAAAAAGCATGCCGACTGGCTCTCCTGTTATGTTTCCTACAGCTACTATAATGGTGATTCGATCAATTATATTGATTTAATAGATAATTGGCATGGACACTCAGTAAGCGGTGGTTTGAGTTATGAACGAAAATTTTAACATTTGATTTATATTAAGCAATTTGCTTACCTTCTTACGCTAGTCGCTAGTCGCTAGTCGCTAAACGCAAAGAGGTGCCTTATGTTAGAACGTTTTTTCCAATGGGTCGAACGCACAGGTAATCGCTTACCACATCCACTTTGGCTTTTTATTTACATTATTGTCGGTGTTCTTTTTATTTCCCTCTTAGCAGGGCTTTTCAAACTGAGCGCTATTAATCCCAAAAATGGTGAAGAAGTTGTTGCTGTGAATATTCTCTCAGCAGATGGTCTGCGTTATTTTGTCATGAACATGGTGAGCAACTTCTCGCATTTTGCACCCTTAGGTCTTGTTGTTGTTATGATCATGGGTGTTTCCATTGCTGAAAATACAGGGTTCTTAGAATCTCTGATTAAAACAGCCATACAAAAAGTTCCTAGCGGCCTGGTTATTCCTGTTATTATCATTGCAGGTGCATGTGGTAATGTTGGCTCTGATGCCGGCATTGTTGTGGTGCCGCCAATAGCAGCACTGATATTTAAACGTATGGGTAAACACCCTTTGGCTGGTCTTGTCTTAGGTTATGCCGCTGCGACAGCTGGCTTTACAGCAAACCTTTTGCCAGCAGGAACCGATGTTCTTCTGAGTGCGATTTCAACAGAAGCTTTGCAAAGCGTTAATCCTGGTGGTGCTGTTCCTGTTACGGCAAATTATTATTTCATGATTGTTTCTACTTTTATGTTGGCCATAGTAGGTACTTACGTTGTGAAGAAGTATACGCTTAAAGAAGTGGGACCCATGCCCCAAGATGATACTAATATTGGCACTGATCAAGTGAGCTCTAAAGAAAAGAAAGCTTTGAAGTGGGCGTGTATAGCAGGATTGATTTATGTACTTGTTTTACTCATGACGATTATCCCTGAAAATGGCATATTACGACACCCTGATCCTAACTTGTTTACACGGTCTCCTTTTTTTAGAGGTCTTATTCCCATTTTATTTTTCTGGTTTGCTATAATGGGTTATGTTTATGGTAAAATCTCAGGATCAATTTCCAAGAGTGCTGATTTAGCTAATGCCATGACAAAGGGTGTTGTGAGCATTGCCCCCTTTATTGTGCTGACCTTTGCCATTGCTGAGTTTATTGAACTCTTTCAGTATAGTCGTTTGGATCAAATCATCGCTATTTATGGTGCTATATTATTGTCCCATATGCATTTACCAACAACAATTCTTCTGACGTTATTTATTTTAATGAGTCTATTTGTGAATCTTTTTATTGGCAGTGGGTCTGCTAAATGGGCGATGTTTGCCCCTGTTTTCATTCCCATGTTTTATCACATAGGTATCTCTGCAGATCAAGCACAGCTCGCCTATCGTATTGGCGATTCCATTACCAATGGCGTGAGTCCGTGTTACACTATGTTTCCCCTTATTATTGGCTGGGTCATGCAGTACAAAAAAGATGCGGGTATTGGCACTGTATTTAGCCTGTTATTGCCTTACACGCTATTCTTTGGTGTGGCTTGGATTATCATGTACATTTTTTGGTCGCTTTTAGGGCTGCCTATTGGATTATAGATTTAAGCAAGCACCTTTTCCAAACTATCTAAAATCAAATCAACTTCTTCTTTTGTGATAATCAATGGTGGTGCAATGCGTATCACTTGTTCATGAGTTTCTTTGGCTAAAATGCCAAGCTTCAGAAGTTTTTCACAAAAAATTCTGGCTGGTCCTGATTCTTTTTTGATTTCTATGCCAATGAAAAGACCTTTGCCTCGGATTTCTTTTACATGATCAGTCTTAATAGCAGCCAGTTTTTCAAACATGTAATTTCCTAAAGAGTAGGAATTTTCAGTGAGCTTTTCATTTACAATCACATCAAGAGAGGCTTTGGCTACAGCAGCAGCCAAGGGATTGCCACCAAAAGTTGAACCATGAGAACCTGGTGTGAACACACCGAGAACATCTTTTGACGCGGTCACAGCAGAAACGGGATATACACCGCCACCAAGGGCTTTGCCTAAAATAAGCATGTCAGGTGTGACACCATCTTCGTGTTGATAACAGAAAAGATTACCAGTACGTCCTAAACCTGTTTGAATTTCATCAAGCACAAAGAGAACATTGTTTTCTTTGCACAGTTCATAGGCTTGTTTCAAAAAACCACGAGGAGGAACCATGATGCCAGCTTCGCCTTGAATTGGTTCTAGCATAAAGGCCACAGTGTTTTCTGTTATCGCATTTTTTAATTGCTCGATATTACCATAATCAATGACTTTAAAACCAGGAGTGAAAGGGCCGTACCCATCTTTGTAAAGAGGTTCAGAAGAAAAGCCAACAATGGTTGTTGTACGTCCATGAAAATTGTCATGACACACAATGATTTCTGCTTTATCTGGGGCAACTTTCTTTTTATCATAACCCCATTTACGAGCGGCTTTAATAGCTGTTTCCACAGCTTCAGCACCTGTATTCATGGGAAGAGACATTTCCATGCCTGTGAGTTCACAGAGTTGTTTGAGAAAACCAGTCATTTGATCATTGTGAAAAGCGCGTGATGTAAGAGTCATTTGATCAGCTTGTTTTTTGAGCGCGTTAATAATGATAGGGTGTCGATGACCTTGGTTAACGGCTGAATAGGCACTAAGACAATCCATGTATTTATTACCATCAATATCCCAAACCCAAATGCCTTCGCCTTTGGAAAGAATAACTTCGAGTGGGTGATAATTATTCGCACTGTATTTATGATAATCATTTATATAATCTTGTGTGTTCATGACTCTCCCAATAATAGGTTAAAATTTGAATGATAACCCTATGCTAAACTTGGGAATTGTTGGCAATGGTTTTTGTTGATTTGGGAATTGGTTCTCAGGGTCGCGGGGGCGCAGGGGAAATTGGTCGGCCCCGTCAGATAGGTCAGACATCTTGGAGGGCTGATGTGAATGAAACAGTAATAATTACAATGAATTAGAAGCTTGAGCGAGCGCGAATAAA
>JAHJDR010000177.1 GCA_018812345.1 bacterium
AGACGCTAGACGCTAGACGCCCCCCCCTCCCCAGTGACTTTTCTTGTCTAATTTCCCCAAATAAAGTAAAACTCTTTTATCATGTATTACGTTTATTATTAGTTAACTCATATCCATGGGAGGCGTATGAAATCGTTGTTAAAAGTTTTTAGCATTTTGTTTCTGATTATACTTATTACCCCACAACAAGCAAAAGCCAGTGCAGACTATACAAGTATTGTGAAGAAAATTCATGGGTGTTCTTATACATCTGCAAAGCAAGATATCGCCAACCTCATACAAGCAAACCCTGAAGACCCTTATGCCTATCTCCTGCGTGGCATGTATTATGAGTGGCAGCAAGTAACACGCAATAAAGGCAAAAGCCTCGATTCACGCATTCTCGCTGAATATGAAAAAGCCAATGAATTGGCTGAACAACAATATGATAAAAATCCAAACAGCATTGAAGCCAAAGCAACGCTTAGTAATACATATATTTATTTAGCTAAAAAACAAATTGACCAAGGTAAAAAAATGAAAGCGGGTTCCACCCTCAAAAAGGCAAAGAAACTCATGTTAGATGTCATAAAAAAAGACCCAAACAATAAATCAGCTCTCTTTTCTGTAGGTTTGTTCAATTACTTTGCTGACAATGTTCCCTCAGGACTGAAATGGCTCGCCTCTCTACTGGGATTTAACGGTAATGAGACCTTGGGATTAAATTATATTAAGCAAGTTGCTAACTCAGATCATTTCTTAAGTTCAGATGCCAAGTTTATGCTTATTCACATTTTTAGTCGTGTTGAATACAACAAGGCTACAAAAGATTATGAATTTACCCTGGCATATCCCTATGCTGAATCGCTCTATTCTCGTTACCCCGGTAATAATTTCTATACATTCCTCTATGGTGAAATGTCTTTTCGCGTAGGAAATTATAGTACATCACGTAGCGTTTTTAATAGATTATTAGATCATTGTAATCGCTATAAGAGCCACTGTAGCCAACAAAATCTCTTTCTCACAAACCTTTTTGTTGCTTGGGGCTATATCAACGAAAAAAATTACGCTGCCGCAAAACCCTATGTCCTGGAAGCTAATCGCCTCATTGGTGCCGCAGGCACAAAGGACAGAAAACAACGTGTTAATGATTTTATGAAAAAGATTAAATAGATTATTTCCATTCAAGCTGACTCTGACCAAAAGGGCCACGAATCGACAAGGTGACAGGAGTGAAATTCTGTTCATTATTTTTGGGAAAAGATATTAAATAATGTCGTGACCAAATATTGCTATAGGGAAAAAGAGACCGATGATAATCTGTAATTCTGTCAATTTTTTCTATCTTTGTTGGTTTTAATCTTTTACCATCGACATCTAAGAGAAGCTGCCAATCACTGTCTTTGTTAGCCAAATCACCATTATTACGATCATACGCATAAAAGCTTACATAGAAGCAATAGTTGTTCAGACAAGGCGTTTGTTCTTTTGTAATCAAGGCTTGCATCTCTTTGCCTGAATAACCATAAATTGTTGCTAATTTATTAATCTTAGATTTAAGAAAGTCTTCACTTTGAAACGTTACTATCCATTTCATAGAAGCATAAAAATCTTTCCTACCATAAACTTCTTCCTGACGGGTCCATTCTTTCAATGTGCTTTTATAATGATTTTTAGCGTACGAATTCTGAGGAATACATGTTACCAAAAGAAAAAAGGTAACGATAAATAAAGGTATTGTATAAGCCCGTTTATAACTCACAATATTATTGATCTAGTGATCATCTGCAAATGAGCGTTCAACTCTTTCTTGTTCTTCCTTACAACGTATACATAAGTCAGTAACAGGTCTCGCTTCAAGACGCTTAGTACCTATTTCTTCTCCGCAGCTCTCACAAATCCCATACTCATTTTTTTCAATCTTCAGAATAGCTTTGTTGATCTTTTTGAGAAGCGTTCGCTCACGATCACGCAAACGAATTCTCATGCTTTGATCAGATTCAGTAGAAGCAAGGTCTACTTCATCAAAAAGCTCTTCTTCCTTCAAAGCATAGACAGGGTCGCCAACTTTTGCAGCCTGTTGGAGAAGGTTTTCTTTACGTTGTTCCAAGACGGACTTGAATTTTTTAAGCTCTGTCTTTTTCATATAAGCTCCAGATCTTTAATTCCCATATGGGAATTAAAGAGAATTATCCATTAATCAAATATTGTCAATATATTTGAGGAGTTCTATAAAAATTTATTATTTTAGAAAAACTTATGCTGCTATTTTTGTTTTTACTTTATCAACAAGTCCTTTAAATGCTGAG
>JAHJDR010000178.1 GCA_018812345.1 bacterium
ATCTTTGTTTATTAACAGTTTAACTTAACTTGTTAAATAAGTTCACATAAATTTTAAATTGAAAAAAAACTGAAGAAAAACAGAATTATTTTCCAGTTTAGAAATGTTTTGTACAAAAGTTGAGAACCTAATACCAATCATATATTAATCATTTTACATCCGCATAGTTCTGCGATACGCAGAGCTCACTTTTTTAGGTTTAATTTTTAAAAGGAGAAATTCATGTCAGATCAGAAGGTTATGAACAGATGGTTTGTTGTATTAGGCGCCATCCTCATTCAATTATGTCTTGGTGCTATTTATGCATGGTCCGTATTCACACCTAAACTCAAAGCTGCTGGCTGGACAGCTGCTCAAACACAGGCTGTGTTTGCTGCAGGTCTTGCTTTTTTTGCTATTGTTATGGTGTTTGCGGGACGCATGTTACCTAAAGTAGGCCCCAGAAAATTAACAATTGCTGGTGGTGTGGTTTTAGGTCTTGGTTATGCTTTGGCAGGCTTGTTAGGCACAACAAGTTTTTGGGCTATTTTTCTGCTAGTTGGTGTTGTCGGTGGTAGTGGTATTGGTTTAGCCTATGTTGTTCCTATTGCTGTTGGCACACGTTGGTTTCCTGATAAAAAAGGTTTAATCATGGGGCTGGCTGTTGCTGGTTTTGGTTTTGGTGCCATGGGCTGGGTTAAGTTTGCGGGAGCCTGGGGAAATCTTATTGCGACTTATGGCTTGAGCACAACATTTTTAATTTATGGTGTCGCTTTTTTTGTTCTCGTTTGCATTGGTGGCATTTGGATGGTTTTTCCTCCTGAAGGTTATAAGCCTGCTGGTTGGGAACCAGCTGCAGCAACAGCGGGTGGTGCGGCTTCAGGTTCTGTGGATTACACAAGTAAAGAAATGCTTAAGACCAAACAGTTTTACATGATCTTCTTGTGTTTTGTTGCTGGTGGTGGCGCAGGCCTCATGAGCATTGGTTTAATGAAGCTCTATCCTATGCAAGCGCTGCAAGCTAATGGTATTTCTGAAGCTGTGGCCAGTGGTATTGCTGGAACAGCTATGGCTGTGTTCTTTTCACTTGCCAATGGTTTAGGCCGCATTATGTGGGGTGCTATGAGTGATAAGTTAGGACGTAAACTTTCCATCACAATCATGTTAGGCACACAAGGGTTGGCTGTATTAGCTTTCCCATACATGGCAGGAAGCCAATGGCCATTGTGGATTTTTGCCACAATCATTGGTTTTAACTTTGGTGGTAACTTTGCTCTTTTCCCATCAATTACAGCTGATACCTTTGGCAATAAATTTGTAGGACAAAATTATCCTTGGATTTTCTTGGCCTATGGTGTTGGTGGTATTTTAGGTCCTATCATGGGCGGTAAACTCGGCGACTTAGGAAACTTTCCTCTCGCCTTTACAATCTGTGGTGTAGCTTGCCTCGTAGCCGCTATTATCGCGGGTTGTACAAAACCTCCTAAAAAGGAATTACAAGCAGCAAAAGCAGCTGCATAAATTGTTTTTAAAAATTCAAAAGATAAAGCCCGGTCCACCTAAGTGAGCCGGGCTTTTTTTATTGTACCGTTACACTTGTTTTAGCTGTACTATCAATGATCTCTTGGTTGCCATCGCCATCTATATAAATAAGTCTTAACTGCATAAAATACGTTCCACTCATTGTAAGATTTGGTGTTGTGAAGGTCACAGTATGTGTTGTTGTTGTACCTAGGCCAAGCGTGAGAGCATAATCATCAGTGGACATAGATGTTCCCGGTAAAGGAAAATAAATGTTATTGTTGAGACCTTGTTGCAGGGGTTGTTGTCCTTTATTGGCCCCAGGATTAAATTGTTGTGCGGCAAAGGTAAAATACACATCTGCATAATAATTTTCTCTTGATGTGTTGTTTGTGACATCAAAGGTTATCATGAACGGTGAAGTACGAATATAATTTATGGGAGGTGATGTGATAGAGAGCTCTGCTGTTCCATTGGGCGTGTCATCACAGGCATCGCCTATGCCATCCTGATCAGCATCTTCTTGATAAGGATTGATGGTATCAGGACAGTTATCTGACTCATTAGGGATTCCATCATCATCACTATCGTAAATTTCTGGTGGCGGTGCTGTTTCGCATTCATTACCAATGCCATCAGCATCATCATCTGCTTGATCAGCATTGCTATCATAAGGACAGTTGTCATCGCAGTTTGTTGTGTTGCCTCCCGTACAAAGGGCGTCACCTTCTGTGCCAGAGTTATCACCGTCTTCTAAAACACCATCACCATCTTTGTCATCATCACAGGCGTCACCTAAACCATCATTATCTAGATCTGCTTGATCAGCATTGCTGGTGTTGACACAGTTATCATCGTCATTCTCAATGCCATCGCCATCATTGTCTGTAGTCGGTTCGTCTGTGAAATCACAAACATCACCGATACCATCGCTGTCTTCATCTGCTTGATCAGCATTACTGTTTTCAGGGCAATTATCATCACAGCTATTTGTCAAACCACCCGTACAGGGGGCATCACCTGCTGTACCGGAATTACTGCCATCATCTCGAATGCCGTCGCCATCGATATCAGCATCACAAACATCACCCATGCCATCGCCATCGATATCTGATTGATCACTGTTAGCGGTATAGAGACAATTATCATAGTTATCAAATATGCCATCATCGTCTTCATCTTCTTCAATATAAGGTGTATAAATTGTAGAAACGGCAACAACAGTTCCATTGTAACCACAATCTATGTCATAGATAGTAGAAGAACACTCGCCAATTTCTTGCGTTGTTTGTGTAAAGGTTCCTTTTAGTTCTTTAGTGTCTTCATCAAAAGTGAGTTGAACGGTTTTAATATAATTAATGTCTGCACAAGAGTCTTCTGCTGAATGATATTCTTTTGTTATGAGGATACTGTTTTCAGATGTTTTGCAGGTGAATTCTTGAGGCATCACTGATCCCTGTCCACTGTAATAGGCGATTTCGCAACCATCAGAAGTAACTAAAATGATTTCTGATGTAGGATTAGCAGATGTGCACGAGTTCTCCTCAACCGTGTAATCTGTTTCCCAATAACCTAAAAGAGAGGCTGCTGGTGGATTTTCATTAAAATTTATAAAGGGATCAGAAGATC
>JAHJDR010000179.1 GCA_018812345.1 bacterium
GAAGACATCTAATTAAATATTATTTTTGTTTTTCTTTCTGGATTCTTGTTTGCATTAACGAGAAACGAGAAACGAGAAACGAGATACGAACTATGGCTAAAACTAAGACAAAATTTATTTTCGTGACAGGCGGCGTTGTTTCTTCTTTAGGAAAAGGAATTGCCGCAGCATCCATTGGCGCTCTTTTAGAAAATCGTGGTTTACGCGTCTCTATTCAAAAACTTGATCCCTATATTAATGTTGACCCGGGAACCATGAGCCCTATCCAACACGGGGAAGTTTTTGTAACCGCTGACGGCGCTGAAACAGATCTTGATTTGGGCCACTATGAGCGATTCCTATCCATTCAAACATCCAAAACAAATAACTTCACAACAGGTAAAATTTATAACTCAGTCATCCAAAAAGAAAGACGCGGTGAATACTTGGGTTCAACAGTACAAGTCATTCCTCATATTACAGATGAAATCAAAAGCTGTATTATGCGCGCCGCAAATGATTTAGATATCCTTATTGTCGAAATAGGGGGAACCGTTGGCGATATTGAAAGCCTTCCTTTTGTTGAGGCCATCAGACAATTTGGCGCTGATGTCGGCACAGAAAATGTCCTGTATATCCATCTCACACTCATTCCCTATATCAATGCTTCACAAGAACTAAAATCAAAACCAACACAACACAGTGTTCAGAAACTAAGAGAATATGGCATCCAACCCAACATCCTTTTATGTCGTACAGAACATGAACTACCCCAAGACATAAAAAACAAAATTTCACTATTTTGCAATGTCCATACCAGTTCTGTATTTATGGCCAAAGATGTGAGCTCCATTTATGAAGTCCCTCTCGCCCTTCATCATGAAGGCATTGATGAAAAAATCATTGAACTCCTCAATATGTGGACGCGAAAACCAGATCTCAAAAAATGGAAAAACCTTGTCGAAACCATTTATTCGCTTGAAAAAAGCGTTACCATTGCTCTGGTTGGCAAATATGTGAACCTTGTTGATTCATACAAAAGCCTTAATGAGGCTCTCAGACATGCTGGCTACAAGAATCAATGTAAAGTACAAATGAAATACATCGATTCTGAAGAACTCGAAAAAGATTCCGTAAATATGAATGACTACTTTGATGGCTGTGCTGGCATTCTTGTTCCCGGTGGCTTTGGCAATCGGGGCATTGAAGGAAAAATCAAAGCTATTCAATATGCTCGAGAAAATAACATTCCCTTTTTTGGTATTTGCCTAGGCATGCAACTTGCTGTCATTGAATTTGCACGTCATGTAGCCAACTTACCTGACGCAAACTCTAATGAATTTGACAGCAATACGACGACCCCTGTCATCAGCTTAATGTCTGAACAAAAAGCCATCACAAACAAAGGCGCGACCATGCGCCTAGGACATTATCCCTGTGTTATTGAAAAAGATACTTTTGCCTATACCGCCTATGGAGAGCGCAAAATAGATGAGCGACATAGACATCGTTATGAATTTAATTCTGAATACAAAGATCTGCTGTGCAAAAATGGTTTAGTCATTTCAGGGGCTTCTCCTGACAATTTACTAGTTGAAATGGTTGAAATAAAAAATCATCCCTGGTTTTTAGGATGCCAATTTCATCCAGAATTTCAATCAACAGCCATGAAAGCACACCCTATTTTTGTCGATTTTATTGAAGCTAGCATTAAACATGCCAAACACATGGACTGGATTGAAAAAAAGACTTCTATTGCCAGTCAATCACAAAAAACCCAGACAAAAACCCGCAAGACAAAAATAGTGTAAGGAATTCAACAAGATAAAAAACCATCCCCTTAATGCAATTGACATGCCAAAGTGCATACTTTAAAATTATACTATTGGTATGTAATTTGCATATAAAGGAAAGGGCTTATGGCTATTGAATTAAAACAATCTCTGAAACTAGCACAACAACTCCTCATTACGCCACAACTCCAACAAGCCATTAAACTCCTTCAATTATCACGTACAGAGCTTATTGAAACCGTTCAAAAAGAACTCATGGAGAATCCTGTACTTGAAGAGGCTCCCGATTCTGATTCTCCTGAGAGAACAGAAACAGACCTACAAGCAGAACAAGGTGAAATATTGCCAAGCCACAGTGAAGTCACTGAAAAAGGAGATAACAGCGCCCTGTCGTCACAAGACTTTGATTGGAGCCGTTTTGTTGAAAGCTATACCCTCGGCGGTAATCAGCGTGAACCACGCTCCTTTGCTGGCAACGATGAAGCTCCTAATTATGAAAACATGGTTTCATCTCAAACATCTTTACATGACCACCTTGAGTGGCAGGTTAAAATGGGCAGTCTCACGCCAGAAGAAGAAGAAGCCTGCATAACAATTATAGGCAACTTAGATGATAATGGTTATCTCCAAATAGATTTACAGGAACTGACCACGAAAACAGCACATTCTTATGATTCTTTAGAAGATGCTCTCTGCATTATTCAAGAGATGGACCCACCAGGCGTTGGCGCCACAAACTTAAAAGAATGCTTACTCATTCAAGTCAAAGAATATGGTCCTGATAAAGGTATCCTCTCTGAAATTGTAAACAAATACCTCAACCTCATAGAAAAAAGAAATTTTTCTGCTCTCAGCAAAAAATTAGGTCTTACAAATAAGAAAACTCGTGAGCTTGCCAATATCATTTATTCTCTTGAACCAAAACCCGGTCGCTCTTTTAGCACTGGCCAAGTCCACTACATCACACCTGATGTATACGTACAAGAAGTTGGCGATGAATTTGTTGTCATCCTCAATGAAGATGGCTTACCAAAGCTACAAATTAGCAATCTTTACAAAACTGCCATCATGCAGGAAAAAGCTGATCAAAACAAAGCTAAGACAAACAACCTTAATAGCGAAGCTCAAAATTATATTCAGGAAAAACTCAAAAGCGCCTTGTGGCTCATTAAGAGCATTCACCAGAGACAAAAAACATTATATAAAGTTACAAAATCTATTGTGAAATTCCAAAGAGAATTTATGGAACACGGCGTACAACAACTTAAACCACTGGTTTTACGAGATGTGGCTGAAGAAATTGGTGTGCATGAATCTACGGTAAGTCGTGCCACAAATGGTAAATATGTACATTCTCCACAAGGTATTTTTGAGCTAAAATACTTTTTCAACACGGGTCTATCCAATGCCACTGGTGGCGAAGATTTTGCCAATGAAGCTGTAAAGCAAATGATAAAACAATTTATCAACGTTGAAGACTCAAAGCACCCTCTTTCAGACCAAGCACTAGCAAATATGCTCACAGCGCAAAACATTGAAATTGCAAGAAGAACAGTAGCCAAATATCGCGAACTCATGGGCATACTCCCTTCTTCACGTCGGAAACGAATGTCCTAATCCTTATTTATATCAAAAGGTTATGTTTTCTTCTTAAAACACGCCTTTTTCAAAAGAAGTTGGTGACAAATGATTTCCTTTTTACTACAAATTTGCATCGTTTCTGATATTTCTATCATTTTAGCATCAAACGTGTAGGAGATAACTATGCAGGTTTCAATTACTTTTAGACACATGGAAGCAACACAGGCTATTCGTGATCATGTTGATTTAAAAATTAGCCACTTAGAAAAATATTTATTAAACCCTACAGAAGTTCATATTATTCTGTCTGTAGAAAAATTTCGCCACATATGTGAAATCGTTCTTGTTGAGCAAAACTTTAAAGCAAGTGCCAATGAAACGACTGACGATATGTACAAATCTATTGACCGGGCCATAGATAAGCTTGAAAGCCAGGTTAAAAAACACAAAAAGATTCTTCAAGACAACCAAAAGCATAGGCATTCTTTACATGACGTTGCTGTTATGGCTGAACAAGAATATGCACGCACTTTGGAACAAAAAGAATCAAAGTAAAAATCGTTTTTTGTCGCCTAATAAATAACATTACGACAACAATAAACATAAGGGAATCATGGAAAATCTTTGCATTATTTTCCCTTACGCACTATGGAAAAGCTCGCATGAAACTCAGTGATTTACTTACAGAAGACGCCTTAATACCTCAGTTACAATCAGAAGACAAAAACAGTGTTCTCGAAGAATTTGCAAACCATGCAACCTCTATTTCTCCTGATCTTAATAAAGACCTCATACTTAAAATATTAGTTAACCGAGAACAACTAGGTTCAACCGCTGTTGGTAATGGTGTGGCCATTCCTCATGGCAAGGTCCCTGGACTTGAAAAAATCATCGCCCTTTTTGGTCGATCTGAATCAGGCATTGATTTTCATTCACATGACGAAAAAACAACACAATTATTTTTTGTATTATTAGCTCCTGAAACAGCTATTGGAAACCACCTTCAAGCCTTAGCCCGATTATCGCGCCTTTTAAAAGATTCCCGCATCAGAGAAAAACTCATTCAGTGTCCTAAAGAAGAGCTTTATAATTTTCTTATATCAGAAGATAATAAAATCTGATGGTTAACAAAACACCAAAACAACTCTACATTATCAGTGGCTACTCAGGATCTGGTAAAACAGCGGCTCTTCGCTTTATTGAAGAACTCGGTTTTTACTGTGTTGATAATTTGCCTGCAAAACTTCTTCCTGAGCTCATGAACCTTGTGCTCATTAATAAAAACATTTCGCGTATTGCCGTTGTCATTGATGCCCGTGGAAAAGATTTTTTGCGCGACTTAGAGCAAAACATTGATTTTGTTTGCACAAAATTCCAAACAACCTTCATTTTTTTTGATTGCTCCCTGCAAACAATCATACGTCGCTACAAAGAGTCTCGTTTGAAACACCCTCTTTCTTTAACCGGCACAATAGCTCAAGGTTATAAGTATGAACAAGAGGCTTTAACTCTGTTGAGACAGCATGCTCAAACCATTATCAACACAGACAACACAAATATTCATGAACTAAAAGCAAGACTACACCTTCTGTTAGCAAAAAAGCAGGACCATTTTTTTGAGATTAAATTCATCAGCTTTGGCTTTAAATATGGCATTCCACAAGAAGCTGATATTGTTCTTGATGTTCGCTTTCTGAACAACCCCTACTTTGATCCTAAGCTCAGAAACAAAACAGGAAAAGACAAGAAAGTTAAAAAGTTTATTTTTGATGACAAACAAACCAAAACATTTATCAATAAAACATATCCCTACGTTCATTACCTCGCTTCAAAATATATAAATGCCGCCAAAACATTTGTGACAATTGCTATTGGCTGTACGGGGGGCCAACACCGATCTGTCGCTGTGACTGAAGAACTTGGCAAAAAACTCACAAAAGATCATTCCTTTGTAACCATCACTCACCGAGATATCGCCAAAAAATAGTCTTTTAGAAATTCGCTTGACGCACAAACAAAAAAGGACTTTATCCCCAAAACTGCGGAACAAATTATGGTTGGAATTATTGTCATATCAGAAAGCAAAGCCTCAAACGAATTACTCAGCACAGTAAGAAAAGTCCTTAATAGGAGGCGCTTACCAGGAATTAAAGCCGTCACGTTTAAAACTTCTGTTAAATATGAGAGCCGTCAAGTCCGCTTGCAAAAGCTCATTAAAAAAATGGATGACGGGGATGGCGTTCTTATCATGACCGAACTTTTTGGGGCTTCCCAAACTAACGTATGCAAAAAACTCTTAAAAAATCAAAATGTTCAAGTACTCTGCGGCTATAACCTTCCCATGCTCATCGAAGTTGCGTCGTTAAATGAAAAAACCAAACTCCCTTTGCTTTGTGAAAAGACAAGAGATGTTGGCCAAAAATATATAAAATGTGTATGCTGTTCATGAGGCTATGCCATGACTGAAGAAACAAACAAAGCGCTCACGCAAAACGTTACCATCTCAAACAAGCTAGGGCTTCACGCCCGTGCTGCTGCAAAATTTGTACGTGTCGCACAAGCCTTTCAATCAGAAGTTTTTTTAGCAAAAGATGGGGAAACCGTAGATGGAAAATCTATCATGGATATCCTTCTACTGGCCGCAGAAAAAGGAACCCAAATCACACTGACCGTAAATGGCTCTGATCAAAACGAAGCCTTTTCAACGTTAAAAGAATTGATAGAAGCTGGTTTTGGGGAATAGTTTAGAGTTCTTTTAGAATGTCTTTTCTTTTCTTTTTATATTCACGATTAGTTATAAGGCCTGCTTTTTTAAGCCCCTCTAGAGACTCAAGCTGTGTTTTGACATCTTCTTGAGGTTGCAAGGCAGAGTCATCCAAAGATAACACGTCTGTTTGTGCTACCGTTTCTGGCTCGGTTACAAGAACGGTCACGGGCGTGGCTATCACGGGCACAGCAACTGGCTTCGTTACAACAGGCACCGTAACGGCAGGAGAGGCTAATACGTCTTCTTTTTTGGCAAGAGCAGCACCCTCACGCATCGCTGAGTCCATAGATATAATAGATTGTGGTATCACAACAATTTCTTTGCCATTGCTGCCAATAATCTGATTAGGAGCGGGGGCTAAACTCACACGAATGCTTTTTGCCTTGCGAATAGCTTTGTACATATTTGTTGCTTGCTCGTAATCCCCATTAAGTTTTGCAAATAGTTTGGAAAAATAAAAATGGACGCCATCCTCTTTCACATAAACATTCACAAGAGATATATAATCATTACGAACGACAAAATAGGGGCGTTTATGAATAATGGAAACATTTACAACTTGATTGGGAGTCGCTTGCAACAAGGCATTGATGACATGAGGCGCGAAACGATTAGCCTCTTCCTTTGAAAATATTTCTGCTGTTTTAAAACCTTTCTTTAACACCTGAGCTTTATTCATTTTTAGACTGGATAAGAAAGAAACCATTTGGTCGTTAGTCATCTCAGAATAGGGATGATAAAGAGACTGTCCTGCTAATTGTTTGCTGGATAGCTCTGTTAGCTTAACCCACTCAGCACGTTTGCGATACACATACGATTTGTTTTCTGCCAAAACAGTTGTTGTAAACAAACAAAAAACTGTAACAATAATTATACCTAATAATATTTTCCTATTCATATACAATCCTTTACCATGCTGTTAAAATTCAACGTCTTGAAACTCTACATCTGAATTTTTCTTTTCTACGATTTCTTTTTTTACTTCTTTTTGTTCTTCCACAGCCTCTTTTTGTTTTTTCTGTACACGACGACTTGATTTAGAATATTGCCTCAGCACCAAATATGACTTAACCTGCTTAACACCTTTTTGTTTTTCAGCTAAATTAATTGCCCTGTTAATCTGTTGTTGTTTTTCCACAACACCAGACATCACAACAGTACCCCGCCATACTTTAAGTTTAATTTTATTGGAGTGAACTGCTTTGTCTTGCATGAATTGACTCCGTATTTTCAGCGCAATAACATTATCGTCAACAACCTCACCAAAACTACGTTTGGCAGACGTGGCCGAACACTGCGTAAAAATTAGAAGAAGAATGATTGATAAAAGAAGTCTTTTTCTCATAAAAGTAATATAATCCGCATTATGCGGCTTTGAGAAGACATAATCATTGAGTAATTATGTGTCAATACTACAAAAAGGGTCGCGGGGTCGCAGGGTCGCTGGCTCGCGGGAAAATAAAATGAGAATCATAGCAGGGATTAAAAAAAACCATAAAATTCTTACACCTAAGGGAATGACAACGCGGCCAGCGTTGGCTCAAGTTCGGGAAGCTATCTTTTCAAGTTTGGGTAATATTGAAGGTAAAATCTTTATGGATGTTTTTGCGGGTTGTGGCAGTTTAGGGCTAGAAGCCCTCAGCCGTGAAGCGTCAGCGTGTTATTTTGTCGAAAACAATCCAAAAGCCGTATCCTGCATCATTAACAACCTAGAAAGCCTTGGTTTTGAAAAGAAAGCCCACATTTTTAAGCGCACCATGCCACATGGCCTTAAAAACATTAAAATAGATCGGGTGCCAGATGTTATTTTCTGTGATCCTCCTTATGATCAGGATCTCATTAATCGAACAATAGGGGGCCTGCTCAAATACAATTTCATTGACCCAAAAACTTTGCTCATTATAGAGCATACAAGACGCGAAAATCCAGAGTGTGAAGATCTAGAACTTTTTAAACAAAAAAAGTTCGGACAAACTCTCATCAGTTATCTTAAACTTCGTTCTGATCCGACGCCCCAATGATCCGACGCCCCGACGAAAAAACACATCGGTGCATCGGCGCTTAGGTGCTTCGGCTCATTTTGCCATGCCAAAAGACCATATCAACAAAGCCATATGTGCTGGAAGCTTTGATCCTCCCAGCTGGGGTCATATCAATATTTTACAAAGAACACTCAATATTGTTGACCACCTCATTATCGCTATTGGTGTCAATAATGCTAAAGATTGTACATTCACCGTAGAGGAAAGAATAAAACTACTACAAGATGTTTTTAAAGATGAGCCCCGCATTGAAATTGATTCATTCAGTGGGCTGCTCATTAATTATGCAGAAAAAAAAGATGTCAAAACACTCATTCGCGGCATTCGTACCATGGGCGATTACGAATATGAGTTTCAAATGGCACTCACAAATAGAAAACTTAACCCCAATATTGATACCATATTCATGGTGACAGAAGGCAAATACAGCTACTTAAGTTCCTCAATTGTCAAACAAGTTGCCTCACTAGGTGGCTCCGTACATAAAATGGTCCCACCAAATGTTGAAAAAGCCCTCATGGCAAAGCTGAAAAATTAATTTTTTATTTTCAAGATACAGTAGATTCACAGCTAAAAAACCACCTTCCAGATCATCTGGGATATCATAAGATTGTGGCGTGTTTTTTTTGCCCCGATGTTATACAGAGAGCCTAGTTAAGGCTCAAAGAGGGGTCTTTTTTAAGCATGCCGTGTAAGGTGACCCTCGATATACCTAAGAGCTCAGCGGCCTTACTTTTATTGCCATGCTGAGACGCGATAACAGACTTAACATACTGCTGTTCCATTTTGTAACGAAAAGCAGTCAAAGTTAGCTGTGGGTTGATGAGAAAATTTTCAAAGTCATCATTTTTAATAATGCGAACAGACTGTCCACAAGCATGATCAGCTCCCAAAACAATTTTAGGCAAATCATAGATATCAATATAAGCACCATCACTCATGATTATCAGACTTTGAACCATGTTTTTTAATTCACGCACATTACCTGGCCACACATAATCACTCAATACATCAATGGCACGCTGAGTGAATCCTTTGAGTTTTATTTTTTTATAACGATCACAATATTTATGAAAGAAATGTTCCAAGAGTTTTTTTATATCACTTTTTCTTTCTTTAAGGGGTGGTAAAATAAGGTTAATGACATTTAATCTGTGGTAGAGATCTTCACGAAACTTTCCTGCGCGTACAAGATCAATGAGGCGAACATTGGTCGCCGCAACAACACGAAAATTAACAGAGAGAGATTTAACACCTCCCACACGATAAAATTCTTGTTGCTCCAAAGCGCGCAAAAGCTTTCCTTGGAGCTCTAATTTAAGCGAACTAATCTCATCAAGAAAAACATCACCACCATCAGCAAGCTCTAGTTTGCCAACTTTTCTATGCAACGCCCCTGTAAAGGAACCTTTTTCATGACCAAATAATTCAGACTCCATAATGTTATCAGGAATTGCCGCGCAATTTACCGCAATAAAAGGTCGGCCCTGAAGACCTTCATTTGAATGAATGTAACGGGCTAAGACCTCTTTACCTGTTCCTGAGTCTCCTTCAATTAATACATTGGCCATATACCCTTTTAATCGACTCGCTTTTTCCAATACGTCTCGAAAATTACGGCTCGATCCCACAAAGGCGTGTTGTTTTGTTTTGCTTTCATTAATGTTTTCAATCAAAGCTCTGTAGCGATCTTTGATGTCTTTATTCTTTAGAATTTTATCAATGTAGGCAATGACTTCATCGGGATAAGTATCTTTTGTAAGATAATCACTCGCTCCATATTTCATGGCCTCAACAATTTGTTTTGGATCCTTGTGGCCCGAAAACATCAGCACATCTAGTGAAGGATGTTTTTGCTTAAATGCCTTGAGAACATCAACACCATTTTCATCACCCAACTGTACATCCAGCAACAGCAAGTCAACATCACCCTGTGCTAAAACTATTTCTGCCTCTAATACATTTTCAGCTGTTGAAACTTTATATTGTCTTTTCAAATAAGATGAAACTGCCTTTAAAAAAATAGCATCATCATCTAAACACAAAACATGATATGACATAACACCCTCCCTATAATTAGAAATATACTTAACGAGTAAGCAAGTTACGTGCCAACAAATCCAATAAAGATCGTCAGCTTATTCATACAGTTATAAGAGAACGTCTTAAAACTGTTAGTTTATTCTTACACTCACTGTAAAGATACCTTAACACCTGTTAAGCCAGCCTTACAACTTATGCAATAACTAACTAAACTGTTATCGATAGCTTACACTTTAAGTTGCGAAATATTTTATATGGTTGATTTTATTGTGTTTTTAAAGGGTTTACAGAAAAATTTTTCATCTTTTCCCAAACATTAGAAAAGAAATCTTTTACATGGTCAATAGCTGTGTAATCTTCAAGTTCATCGAGATATTTTGGAATAAAAGCATCAAGCTCTTCAATTGTAGAAAAGTAATGGTCAAATGTTTCATAAATATTTTGGAAGCCACCACAAAGACCATTTTCTATCATATCATCAGCATACTGACGACACATTTGGGGACGTATTTCATAAATTGTGCATTTGCCATCATCACCCAATTTTTCACACGGCATTTTAAATTCCACACACCAATCCCCTTCATCAACATGTATTGTGGCTCCGCGATGCGTAATAAACCAACGAAGATCATCAAAATCCTCTTCATCCAAAGGCTCATCCCAATCAATCATAATGTACTGACAACATTTATTACCACATTCCTTACAATCTTTCATAGAAGGCTGCTTTTTTTCTGTCTTGTCTTGAGATGCCAGTTTAATAATTTTTTCCTTGGGAACCATAGAGTATCCTTTGTTTTTTTCTAATATGGGTCGCTCTCTTATTCTCTTTTTTAAAAAGACGCAATCGAAGTCAGGCTTATCTATCGACAAAAAAACGTAAAGGTTGCGTGGTTACTGTTTTTTTTTGTATTTTTATAGCAACATTTACAGGCTGTTATCGATAACCCCTCTATCAAAAGAAGTGCTTTTTAATTGGCTACCAATTAACACGGGCATTAGAATTAGGCATAATAGGGCATATACAAAAAATGGCGCATACAAAACCTCTCACATTGACACCCGATGAACGGCTGTTATTTGCTCAGTTTTCAGACACTCCACCTGAGCTGGCTAGCCAGAACCAATTATTACAAACCATCAGTGATGTTTTGGATAATGCAGGGAATTTACCACCTGATGAACAAGCACAAGCCTACAGCCTCGCTTATCAAGGCTATTCATTCTTACAACAAAAACAAGCTGAAAGCCCCGCCCCTTCAGAAACCCCTTCTGTTTCAATGGGACATATTCTTCTCGCAGACCTCACACCACAAAGAAGGATTTTTTTTACAGCCCAAGATGCCCTACAATGGTTTGACGAAATTCCACGCACCTATCCTGGCGTTATTTCTCATGGAAAAGAAAAATTCCTCGCGCTCATTCCACCGGGAGAGACACAACGCGGAACACAATGTATACTTCTCACAAAAAAACAAGGTGCTTTTGTAAAGCTGGTTATTAATGACAGTGATGAAAACACCGTTGAGAAAGGCCTGTACAAATCACTGACCCTCCTGATGAGAAGATCCCTCGCTGTTCAGAATGATTATGATAAAAAATCACCACTATCCTCATCACCTGAACTGAAGTTAACAGAAATGCTGAGTAATTATTTTCGCCAGTATTCTCCTGGCGCCACTCCCTATGAGCCTGTCAGGCCATCGGATTTTATTTTTGATGGCAGAAGACTGAGTCTCATACACATGGAAAACGAACAGGATCGACGCTTTACACATGCCATAGATTTTTACACACCAAGCATTGGAAAACGTCACTTAGCAACTTCTACATCATCTGCAACAACCCCGATCCAAACACCTCATGATTGGTTTCTTAATTTAACAAGCGACAATCCTAATGTTCTTTTTGTTGATGAAACACCTGTTTTTATCAGTGTTTCTCCCAATGATACATATACAGGGCTTGATAGCATTGCCTTTATTTCACCTTCTCTCACAAACTCTGGTCACATTCAATTTTCTCCCACACCACAACTAGATAAAACATTTGAAGACCTTTACCATATGAATCCTCAGGCTTTTGCACGCGCTATCGAACACAGTCTGAAAACAGGCACCCCCCTTAAAGGCAAGGCCTTAAGAATCGTACGAAGTTTTATTCACACGCCTGTAAATAGCGAATTTGATGAATCACATATTTTCCAAAACATCATAGAAGACATCACACACTTTGTTCACTTTGATTCTGGCTATGTAACAGATTTTATCTACAACCCACACGCTGAAACGCGCATCCCCTTTGCGGGGACTAATTTCACACCTTATTTTGATTACCACCGGAAAAAACAAACCCCAGCCCTACCTCCCTATGAATGGTTTTCAAATCTCACGCCTAACTTAGAGTTTGTAAGTGTTATTAACGGCCAAAAGTATGCTTATCTCGTAGATCCTCGTCACCCAAAAGATGAGGCCCTTATCTTATATGAAACGTTTTTTAATGATGGCTCTCCAGCACTAGGCATTCATCACCTTTCCTCTGCTATCGCGCTCTCAGTGGTGTTGCTTGATGATCTTTTCAATCATTTTTCTTCAGGAAAAACGCAGCCTTTAAGTGCCAATTCAGAAAGCATGCTCAGAACTCTTTTACAAAACTCCACAGAACGTCGCCTGAGACATGATGCCAACCAAACGCAAATCAGACATACGTATGGGCACAGCTTTACACAAGCACACCATGATCGCTTCGTGCACCTCATGCGTTCTGATTATTCAGGAAGAACACAAATTACTTGGTTTGATCCTTTTTCACAAACACCAGCGCTTGCACAAGGCACCATACACACAACCTTGCATGGATCAGACATTGAGCATATCAAAGTAAGCCTTCGCCAGGCAGAAGAAACACAACCCCTTGATTGGTTCCATAAATTCACAGACAAGCACCCAAGCATCATTCCTGTTCAAACAACCAAAGGAACCACAAACGCACTTATTCTAGCCACACAGCAAGGTGGTGAACTTGTTCCCAGCATTAACATCGCCTATGAGCACAAAGGGATTTTGTATTTATTTCCTCTCGATCGCAGCCCACATTTCAATACCGAACTAGGAACAGATGCTGTTGCCCTGTATGATGACCTTATAACACATATTAAAAGCTCAAAAACCACAAAACTACCACAACAAACACAAGCAGCCTTACAAAGAATTGTAAGAAAACCCTCGCAACACCCCATAAAAAACTCGGATGCACAAGTTTTTCATCATAGCAGCGGCCACATAAGTTTTACAGTTGCTTTAGGTAAAGTAAATATTGAGATCCTCACAGGTACAGTTATGCGCATTTATGAAGCAGCTCCTTTTAGTGATATTGTGGCCCTCAACACGCCCACAAACACACCCATAGCCACAACAGAGATGCAAAAACTTCCTGTATCTTTTGATGCCAGCAGAGGGTTAGAACGTATCGCCTTGTATCATGATCCTAGATCACAACAGGGCATAGCCTTGACCTATAAAGCAGATGAGAAAGGCCAAAAAACAAATGAAATGAGTTCGGTTCTATTCTTTCAAGCCCCAGTTAATGATGTGAACGACTTACGAGATCTTATTTATTACACACAAGAAGTCGCCACCCCAAATGAAGAACAAATTTTTGAGGATGGCAATGGCAGCTTTCATCTAAACATTATAAACACAGAAAACAAAGCCAATCTTGGGCAAATACACATTGCATCAACGCGACCAGGAATTGTACAAATACAAACATCAACACAAAGACTTCAAGCTAAGCTCTGGTCAGATCAAATCACGCCGTATCATGAGCTTCTCACTGTGGCCGCCCCTGAAGAAGAATACAGCCTGACAAATTTTCAATTTATAGACTACACAACAACCAAGGAAACACCAACAGAACACGAGATCTCTATACCTTTAGGCATTTCTCATGCTGATAGCAAAACAACACCTATTGATGTAAGAGTCGCCTTTCAGAAAAATGAAAGAGGCACTCCCTTAACAAATGAAATCACGATTACAATTGCCACTAACGACAAC
Source organism: bacterium (assembly GCA_018812345.1). Lineage (GTDB taxonomy): Bacteria > UBA10199 > UBA10199 > UBA10199 > JADGCS01 > JAHJDR01. The sequence continues at coordinate 14,267 of JAHJDR010000179.1, forward strand.
AGCACAACCTTTTCCGGAAACATTATTCCCTACAACCCACAGGGCGAACACACAGAAGGCCTTTACCTGGCCTCCTTCACCCTCGGCGATTATCGCTTTTTCATCGGCATTGTTATCGAAGATCTTTATGCTCCTGAAAACAAGGATTACTTTGCGCACAAAGTTCTCAAACAAAGAATTACTAACTATGATGCGCTCATTTCAAAAAGAGATCATGACAACAAGCTGAAACAACTTGCAGGAGCCATAAATAATCTCAATGGCCTTAACACACAAAGAGCGCGCACACACACAATTGGCCAACAAGTTTCTTCTGGTGCCAATGCTAAGGCTTTTATATCCTTCTCTTCTGGTCCCGTCCCTCTCCAGGCGCGTTTCAATCAGGACAAGTTTAGAAATCTTCGCCTGTTGCGCCCTGGGAGACAAACAGGCATCACGATTGATCTCAAGTTTTTTCATGACACAACGTATTCCTTTCGCGTCACCAGCAAAGAAAAAACAGGAAATATAAGCATTTATCGATTAGAAACTACAGACCCAACCTTTCCTGGACACTCCTTCATTATGACAGACAATGGAACATCATGTACTTTTGATTTTTCGCATGACACGCAAATAGTTTCTTGGTTAGAATCGCTGGCTTTTGGCCCCAGGCTAGAAGCTCAGTTTGATAAAATATCTGGCATTGTAACTTTTGACATCACACAAGA
>JAHJDR010000180.1 GCA_018812345.1 bacterium
AATGTTTAACGAAAGTGGTGGGCTTGTAGCACAGGCCATTGCTTCAGGAATGGGAGTAAAAAATGACTAGAGTCGTAATTACAGGAATGGGTGTGATCTCAGCCAATGCACATGGTTTGGATGAGTTTGAAACAGCCCTTAAAAATGGTGTTTCAGGGATTCGTTATTATGAAAAATTAAAAGAGCTTGGTTTTTCTTGTCAGGTGGGTGGCATCCCGCAAGGCGTTGAAGAACTTAAGCGAGAGTATTTTTCCGAAGAAGCCCTCATGGCCATGAACAGCAGTATGCTATATGCCTCCATTGCTGCGATGGATTGTTGGAAAGATGCGGGATTTTCTCTACCCACACCTTCAGACGAAACAATTCATTGGGAAACTGGTGCTGTGATTGGCACAGGGATTGGTGGTATCGATACTTTGGGCGAAAAGGTTATCCCTCTTATTAATGCTGGCAAGGTGAGAAGGTTAGGCAGCACAGCAGTAGAACAAACAATGGGAAGTGCGGCCAGTGCTAGAATTGGTGGTTTTTTAGGTTTGGGAGGTCAGGTAACATCAAATAGTAGCGCCTGCACAACAGGCACCGAAGCTCTTGTGAATGCCTATTATATGATCAAAGAGGGTCGTGTGGAGCGGGTTCTTGCTGGTGGCTCTGAAGGGAGTTCTCACTATATTTGGGGAAGCTTTGATGCCATGCGTGGGGTCCTCTCATCAAAATACAACGACCAACCAGAAAAAGCGTCAAGGCCTATGAGTGCTTCAGCCGCTGGTTTTGTGCCGTCTTCAGGTGCTGGGATTCTCATGTTAGAGAGTCTAGAGTCAGCTAAAAAAAGAGGCGCAAAAATATACGCCGAGATTTTAGGTGGTCATGTGAATTGTGGTGGCCAACGCAACGGTGGTAGTATTACAGCGCCTAACCCTGAGGGAGTTGTGAGGTGTGTTCGAAAGGCCATTGAAAACTCTGGGATCAGACCGCAAGACATTGAGGCTATTAATGGTCATCTCACAGCAACCATGGCCGATCCAATTGAAATCAAAAATTGGCAGAGGGCTTTAGAATGTAGCGAAAGAGATTTTCCCTACATCAATTCTACAAAATCGCTTATTGGACATGGTTTAGGGGCGGCAGGGGGCATTGAGTGTGTTGCCGCTGCCTTACAGCTTAAGAACGGATTTTTGCATGGTTCAGTAAACTGTGAGGACCTGCATCCAGAACTCGAAGCTTTTTCTGAAAGAATAGTCAGAAAGACCATTGAAAAAGATGTTCGCATTCTTGCAAAAGCCAGTTTTGGTTTTGGTGATGTGAATGGAATGCTGATCATGAAAAAGTGGGAAGGCTAAATTAATTAATAATATATTATCTCTTGGTTTTGTTCTGTGCCATAGTGACACAGGGTTTGAGGCTGAGTAGTTAAATATCATAATAGGAGTAAAAAATGGAACAACAAGAAGTGTTTAGTAAAGTCGTAGAAATCATCACGCCCTTTAGCAAAAACGAGGAAGCTTTGAAAAGTGTTAGTAATGATACTAATATTCTAAAAGATCTTGGTGTAAATTCTGCACGTCTCGTTGATATTATATTGGCGTTTGAAGATCATTTTGATATTGAAGTCGATGATGATTCGGCTGACAAAGTTCAAACAATCGGAAACGCAGTTGAATTAATTGCGGCAAAGCTTTCAGCCTAATGAATTCGTCAACGCAAGAATCAAGGGCCATCCTTCTTAATCCTGATCAGGGCACCAATGCCTTTTGGCATTTAAGGCTTCAGAGATTTTTATCTCATGTCTTTTTAGTGCCAACTTACTTGTTTTTTTGGTGCAGCATGCGACTTGTCATGAGATACAAGGTGCCTAAGATCAGAGAAATACGGAAAAAATTTCGCGATATCACTTCACAGAATAGAAACCCTCTGATTATTTGTGCGAATCATCTTACCATGGCGGATTCAATGGTGCTTGTGTGTGCTTTGGGTTCGCCTTGGTACTATTTTAGGCATTTTCACCTGCTTGCTTGGAATCTTCCAGAAAAAAACAACTTTTACAGCAGTCTTTTTAGTAGGTTGTGTTGTTATCTTGGCAAATGTCTGCCTGTTGTTCGTGGTGGCACTAAAGAAGAAACAAAGAAAACATTTGAAAAGGTATCGCATCTTCTTTACTCAGGGGATAGTATCATGATTTTTCCTGAAGGGACAAGAAGTCGTCAGGGAAGAGTGGCTGTAGAGAGTTGCAGTTATGCTGTTGGTAAGTTTTTGCAAAGAGCTCCCGCTGCCAAGGTAATTTGTTTTTATCTCAGAGGATTAGGTCAACACAGTTATTCAAAATTCCCAAAGTATAAGGAAGAGTTTTATGCGGACATCAAAGGCCTGTCTCCAAAAACCTCTTCTCAGGGAATGCGCGGGGCAAGAGATTTATCGCTTCAAATCATCAATGAGCTTGTAGAAATGGAGAAGGGCTATTTTGAATATCCAAAGAACAATAGGTAATGATATTGTTGATCTCCATTTGGATCAGTGCAAAGATAAATCCAAAGATCTTCGATTTCTCAATCGAGTTTTTGCTGAAAAAGAAATCAAGCAAATCCAAGAATCAAAAAATCCAGACAGGATATTGTGGTCTTTTTGGGCTGCAAAAGAGACGGCTTACAAGGTTGCAAAGAAGTTAGATCCCAACACGGTTTTTTCTCATAATAAATTTGAAGTCGATTATGAATCTAAGGCTGTGCGCTTTGGAGAGCTCATCATCCCTGTGGACTGGGTTCAAAACAAAGACTATATTCATTGTCTTGGGTATCATGCAGACTATGGTTTTGGTTTTGATTCAATAGAGACTAAAGTTCTCAAAATATCGGATCTGTTTTTTGATGGTTGCGATGAAGCCTTGTTTTCAAAAGAAGAAAAGCTATCAATCAAATCAAAAGAGTCTTTTTGTGCAAGGTTTCTGGCAAAGGATATGTTGCAGAGGCAAGGGTATATAGATATCGAAATCATAAGAAGGAAAACAGGCATGTCTTATGGTCCTCCAATGGTTTTTCAATCAAAAAAACAAATCGAAGATATTGACGTAAGCCTTTCTCATCATGGGGAATGGGTTGCTGTTGCGATTGTAAAAGGTTAGGCTTTCTTTAGTTGTTCTTACTATTTAAAAAATGAATGGTTGATTAAACGTTCCAAGGACATCTATCATCGCTGTCATTGAGACCATCGCCATCAGTATCTACTATCAGTATTATCGTCTTCTTCTTCATCTGAAATGCCATCTTCATCGGTATCAACTTCTATACAGCTATTATACATATCTTCAATAATTGAATCGATTGGGTAGATTATTTCAGGATCTTCACTATCATCGTAGGTTATAATACCATCTCCATCAATTTGACATATGTTGAGAACATCTCTCAATGTTGCGTGCCCAGTTTCGTAATAGTGAGTTAAGGTATTACAACAAAGCCTTGCACGCATATCAGCAAGCGTCGGTATATTAATCTCTGTTTTTGTAAAATCCATAGGTTTATTATCAGAAGGATACCAAGCACATTCAGGATCTTCCTCAGTATCACACCAGCTATTAGAATCTTCTGTGGCATCATCTTGACTCAAATCACCGTCACACCATGTTAAATCAGCATAAATCACAGTTGAATATAGAATAAAAATAATGAGAGCTAAAATTTTAAGAGTTGTCTTCATGATAAATCCTTTTCTATTTTTAATGTGTAAAAGACTATCTAATTATCGCCATCAGGGCCATCAATGTTGCCCTAATTCAATAAAAATCGGGCACAAAAGTGCCCGATTATTAATGGAGAAAATGAGCTAACTTGATGTTTTATTAGGTTTTTGTAGGGGTAGGTCCCTGTGCCTGCCCGTCGCAAAGAAAGTACTTTAATGTCTAGATATTTTAGCCCTTAAAATCTCACCACCAAGTGCACCGCGCTCGATTTCTTTTAAGATATACGCGTACACATCATAGACTTTATCGTATAATCTTTGATCGGCAATTTGAAGGATCTCTTCTTTTTTGGCTTCAATTTTCTTCATGAGATCCTGGTACCAGCGCTTATAATCTTCATCCAAATTCTCTGTGTCTATAAGCTGCCAACCAGTCTTGGTGAGTTGATGTGTTGTTCTTTCAAGCTCAATAGGAAAAGGGATGCTGCTGTCCTGAAATCCTCCACGATCGATGTAATCAAATATAATGAGATCACTATCTGGATTGGCCAGTTGATTCATAGCAACGAAAGCTGCTTGTTGATCATCAAAGGCATAAAAGGAGTTAAAGAGATAGATAAGATCAAATTTATCTTTTAGAACTTCGGTAATATGAGCAGCATCTGATTGGTAAAACGTCACATTTGGATACTTTTCACTCGCATAGGAAATGACTTCGGGGTTTAGGTCAATGCCAACAACCTTTCCCCATCCATTTTCTTGCACGTAAGAAGCTGTGCCTCCAATGCCGCAGCCAAGATCGAGTACGTTTCTGTTCGGATCTTTTGGAATAATTCCCAGGGTCTTTTCTATGGCTTCTTCCTCGCCAGGATGGGCAAAATCACCTTCGCGCAAAAGTGAGAGGATCTTTTTCCATTTAACACTGCTGATTTCTTTGTCTTCTGGCATGAGATTTATTATTCCTTTCTTTAAGATGATTTTTTTCATCCCCATTATTGTTCTCCAGAGACGGCGAGGCGCTGATCCTTTCACACAACTTCTACCGGGCACTGAAGTGCCCGGTTATATTACTGGATTCTTTCAGGATCAACTGTTCTCATAAACTCTGGAAGGGTTAAGTAGTAAAGCCGGGGACTTTTAGTCCCCGGTAGAAGTATGTTTTTGCCTAACGACAAATTAGGTTTTTTCAATGCTTGAGCCTCTTTATTTTCCCATAGCTCTGCCTCCAGTAACAGATCTTTTAATTGTAAATCATATTGCCAAGCGCTATAAAAAAATAATGACACCCATTTCATTGCCTTTTTTGTATCATGATGAAAACTGGTTGGTGGTGAACAAACCAACGGGGATGTCAACTCACGCTGCCAATGAGGGAGATCTCGGAGTCGCCGAATGGCTTGAGCTGCATCACGGTATTAAAATACATGTTTGTTCACGCCTCGATAAAGGAACCAGTGGTGTGCTTCTTTTGGCTTTAAACACCGAGGCCAGTGCACGGGCTCAAAAAATCCATCAAGAAAATTTATCAAAAAAAATCTATTATTTTATATCAGACAAAAAACGCACAAAAGAATCAAAATGGATTTGCAATAACAAACTTGATTTAGCCCCCTGCGAAACAGTTTTTGAGCTGACGCAATCAGGGAGCGGATTTTATTTATACCGTGCAGAAATCACACGCGGCAAAAAACACCAGATTCGACGTCACGCTTCAATTTCAGGCGTGGCTATTTTGGGTGATGATGAATACAAGGGCTCAGATTTTTCTAGACTGTGTTTGCATTGCAGCGATGTTTACTGGCCAGAAATAAAAGAGGCTCTGTCTGCTGATTTGCCGCCGTCGTTTGAGGCCCTTCTTTTTGGAGAAGATCAACT
>JAHJDR010000027.1 GCA_018812345.1 bacterium
TCTACTATTATTGCTTTGTATCGACCTCTAAACAAAGGCCCATCTTGTCTGTGTGCTTTATTAAAGCCTTGAGTATAAACCCCATTTACATGCCTCATGACTCGCGATAAATTGGCCTCCGGCGTTCTTATACACAAATGATAATGATTCTTCATAAGACACACTGCAAGCACCTCAATATGCCATCTTTTATATGACTCCTCAATCAAACCATAAAATCTTAAATAATCTTTTTTTGAATGAAAAATATCCCTCTTATTTATTCCACGATTCATGATATGATAAACGGCATTCTTGTATTGTATTCTTAATGGTCTAGACATTTAGACCTTGTTATTTTATTATTAGCATCTAGTCAACAGGAGACTTGACCCCTATTCTTACTAGTCAACAGGAGACTTGACCCCTATTCCTTGACCCCTATTCTGACTGACCCCTATTCCTTACAGCAGGTAATTTTCAAAAAGCATTACATACACAAAAATATGAACAATTATCTCAACCCCATACACCTGCTACGAAAAAATGGAAACACGACGGTTTAAGATATTGGCAAGTTGACCAGCACGGTAAAATTATAGAGGAAAATGGACCCTATTGCCCAATTTGTCTTGATAATAACAACAAAGAAATTCGATTGTTAGAATTAGATAATGGTTATTATTCTTGTGGTGTTTGCAATAAAGTGCTTGGTAAGTGGAAAGATTGTAATTCTACAATACAACTTGCAGTAAAAAATACTCATAGAAAGAGAAAATACTTTTATTAATAGCATTCTCACGCCGCCATCGCCATCTCAACCACATTAGTCCGAAACTCGTCCAATAGAGGGAGATTCCAAATTTAAGCCCCTATTTTTATAGGGGCTTTTTTATTGCGCACACCACAATTCATAAACAATAGAACCAAATCCTGATCTTTATAAATAACTATTTACATATATAGCATATATGCTATATAATAATCATGAAAGTTGAATTTCTTGTTCTCCCAAATGGGAAAAGTCCTGTGGAAGTATTTCTGGATTCACTAGATGATAAAACCTTGGCAAAGGTTTATCGTTATCTGGAGGTATTAGAAAATACAGGCTCATTGCCCTTTCCTCATGCCAGAAAAATGAAAGGCTGCGACGGTTTATGGGAGTTAAGAGTCACATCACCCAAAGGTGGTGTTAGGATATTTTATGTTTATGCTGAAAAAAACAAGACAGTGTTGATTAGTGGTTTTATAAAGAAATCACAGAAGACGCCTCAAAAAGAAATCAACAGAGCTTTAGAATTGTTAAAGACAGCAGGAGTAAAACTATGAAAACAAAATCAATGAAAGACCTCCTCAAAAAAAGGTTAAAAAAGAAATCCTTTGCAAAGGCTTATGCAGAAACAGCTCGTCTGGTTGAGGTGGGGCTTAGTATAGCAAAATTACGTGAAAAAGCAGGGCTAACACAAGGTCAGCTTGCTAAAAAATTAGGGACAACTCAATCTGTTGTTTCTAGAATAGAAAATGGGAATCAAAATGTATCATTAGCTCTTTTAACTAAAATTGCCAATGTCTTGAAGTGTGAACTTTCAATCAAATTCAAACCTTCTTCTTATGCTACTGTTTAACAGCGTTTATTATGAAAAAAACAGCTATTGTCATAGGTAACTCTGATGGTATTGGTTTAAACCTAAGTAAAGCATTGCTAAAACAAGGTTGGAATCTTATTGGTTTGTCAAGAAGCCCGTCCCCTATCCAAAATGTTTCCTACAAACACATTTTAATAAACGTAGAAAGCCAAGAATATTCTAATAATCTTGAAGCTCAAGTTAACATGTGTGCCTCTATTGACCTATGTGTTTACTGTGCAGGAATTGGTGAGAAACTTTACTTTTTTTTGACAGCTGGACTTGAACCGGAGTGAACGCTTCCTTTGAACAGGAAAACTTGTGCCCAAAGGCACAAGGCAAACTGATCAAAGGAAGATAAGCAAGTATGCTTTAGCATACGAGCGCAAGTGAACGGAGGCGGCTTTTCACGAGTAGAAAGTATAAAACGAGTGAAAAGAAGTCCAGCAGGCGGAGCTGACCACTAAACCCCTATTTTCATAGGGGCTTTTTTTATACCCCAAACACCACTCTCGAACTTTGGTCCTTTCTGATTCTGAAATGATCTGAATTGAAGAATGTTGAATTTAATGTCAGCATCACATCATGCTCACTTTATATCTTATTGCAGGAATAGGTTTACTTGTTTTTGGTTCGGACGTTCTTGTGCGTGGAGCTTCAAATTTAGCAAAAATATTTAAAATTTCACCGCTTACAATTGGACTTACTGTTGTTGCTTTTGGCACCAGTGCTCCTGAAGCTGCTGTCAGTGTTTTTTCTGCTTTAAAATCACATCCAGATATTGCTGTTGGTAACATTGTTGGTAGCAATATCTTTAATGTGTTTGTCGTTCTTGGTTGTTCTGCTCTAATCACGCCGCTTGTTGTAACTAAACAAGTCATTAAAACTGAAACTCCTTTAATGCTGGCCGTCTCAATATTGCTGATTGTCCAATCTCTGGATGGCTCTTTAAACAAAATCGAATCAACAGTATTTTTGCTGTTAATCTTTATTTATACTGGATGGACAATCTTCAAAAGTCGTAAAGAGCAAATTAAAAATTTAGCTCTTAATAATCAATCTCCCAAACATAATGCCATAGTTTTTGTCTGTTTTATAATTGTTGGCTTAATTATTTTAGTATTAGGCTCCAAGCTTGTTGTGTACAGTGCCTCTGGCATTGCTCGTTACTTTGGTGTTAATGAGATGATTATTGGGATTACTATTGTAGGGGCTGGCACATCGTTACCTGAATTAACAACTTCAATTGTTGCTGCTGTGAAAAAGGATACTGATATTGCCATTGGCAATGTTATAGGAAGCAATATTTTTAATATTTTATTTATATTGGGATTGAGCGGAATTTTTTCACCAATCAATCTGCCTATTGATCCGTCAGTATTGAGTTTTGATTTTATAAACATTATTGCCACTTGTTTGCTCTGTATGACCTTTTTTATTACGGGATTTAAAGTGGACAGATGGGAAGGTATCACTTTTATAGCCCTGTATGTGATGTATGTTCTTATTCTTATAGGCACATCAAAAAACAGCCCTGTAACGGCTTCAATGAAAAATATTTATATTTTTATTTTGATATCAGTTTTTTTGTTTTCCTGCTTTCATGCCTTAAAACAGAGAAAACAACTTAGGTAAGATTCAGATGGGTGTCTTTCGACTCGCTATGCTCGCTTAGTGCAGGCTCCTTCGAGTAGGGCAAGGTTTTTTTTGTTGAGCCAATCGGCTGCCGAACTGATCTTATGAAGTCAAGCCTATTTCAGTTAATCCCTTTTGCCAAGGCAGTGCTAAAATATTTCCTATCTTTTTTTCTTTGGGGTCTTGAGAAAAAACAAACGCTTCTGCAGGACTAAAATCTTTGATAAACCTTTCGAGTGTATGTGTGTCTCTTTCATCAACCTTTGCTGATGATTTTATTTCTATGAGAACTGTTTTAAGTCCTGGTCTTTCAACAATGAGATCAATTTCGGCCTGATCCTTTGTTCTTAAATAAGATAATTTATAATCTTTTTGATAATACTCATTTAAACGATAAATTTCAGTAATAAGAAAATGCTCAAAAGCCTTTCCATAAGCATAAGTATTATGCAGCAATTCTTTTGTAAGAGTTCTGCTTAATGCCGCCTTGACACCAGTATCAAAGTAATAAAATTTTGGGCTCTCTCTTTGCTGTTTTCTAATCGATTTATGATAGGGTTCTAGAAAAAAACCAAGCAAGGTATCTTCAAGGATTTGAAAATATGATTGTACTGTTTTTACATCTGCGCCAACATCTTTTGAAATATTCGAATAATTTAATATTTCACTGTTTGATTGAGTAGATATTTCCAAAAATCGTCTGAAAGGATCAAGATTTCTGATGAGGTGTTCTGCCCAAACTTCTTCTTTAAGATAGGTTTGAGCATAAGTTTTTAAAAAACTCTTTTTTTCATTATCTGTTTCAAGCTGAAATATTTTTGGCAATGTTCCCCATTTTAATGCTGAATCTAATTGAAAATCTTTTTTTATCTCTATGTGTGTGAGAGGAAAAAGATTATTTACAAAAGCACGGCCAGCTAAAAGATTAGCACTTCCTCTTTTTAATTTTCTGGCACTTGATCCTGTTAACGCAAATTTAATTTTAGTGGTTTCTATGAGTTTGTGCACTAAATTGAGAAGAGCAGGTATTTTCTGTACTTCATCCACAACAACCCAGCTGACCTTGTTTTTTTTTGCTTCAATTTCTTGCGCAAAAGCCTGCGGATTTCTCTGCAAACTATCTTCTGTATCAAAATCCAAAAGATCAAACCATAAGGTTTTTTCTTTTTGAAAATAATGCTTGAGAAAGGTAGATTTTCCAGTTCCTCTTGCTCCAAACAAAAAGAAACTGTTTGATTTTATTGGTAATATTATTCTTTTGAACATACTCCAAATATATCGGATATATTTGGAGTTATGTCAAGGGTTTAAAAACAGGGGTTCATTCCATTATGCCTCCATCGCCATCTCCACACACCCAATCCGAAACTCGTCCAACAGACTGAGATGAAAAACCCATTTGGTGCCTTGTGGATCAAACGGGTTGTTTTATGTTTGTAAATTGGTACAAACCTCATAAAAAAAACCGCAAATAAAATATTTTCAACGCGATGCTCTTGCCATACAATTTTTATTCTTAAACAAATAAAAAAAGGGGGTAAAAATTATGGGAATTGAAAGTATTCAAAACGCTATATATTATCATGAAACACATTCTGATACGGATGTAGAAAACCTTAATGCCCAGAGCAGGGTTCCTGTTAGTCAGGATGCGGTTATTCTTAATCCAGAGAACAAACCGTTGGAATCTTTTTTTAATGCCTCCATGGCAACTCTTTTTGCTCAAAACGCTAATGTGGCGTATACCACAATAGGTCATGATGTGTCTTGGCGTGTGAGTGATTTAGAGCGTCGTATGCGTGTTCTGAAAAATGAATTGTCTGGTTTAAAAATTGATAAGCGTGATATAGATTATCGATTAGACCGATTAGAGCGCAATGGTTTTGCAAATAGTTTGTATGTTCCTCAGGAAGAAGGTGCTCAGATTGAATTGGCGCATTATTCACGACGCAGACACCATCA
>JAHJDR010000028.1 GCA_018812345.1 bacterium
AGATTAGTAGATGAATTTTGTTAAAGGAACTTAAATACCCTTAATGACCTTTAAAGACTAAAGACTAAAGACTAAAGACTAAAGACTAAAGACTAAAGACTAAAGACTAAAGACTAATGTAATTATGACCTCAAAGACGGCCTAATTACCCAGCATTTAATCTGTGGAAAAACTCGAGGAGTAGTGATCTAACATGTTAAAAAACAAAGAGAAACGACTTGGATCAGGATGGATGGTTGGTGTTATATAAAATTAAATTTATGTGATTGTGTTATCCACTATTTCTTATTTTAATTATCTCACCAGCAATGCTAACAGCAATTTCTTCTGGTGTATTTGATTTAATATTGAGTCCAATGGGGGCGTGGACAGAGTCAAAAAGCTCTTGTTTGACGCCTTTTTCTTTGAGATTGGCAAAAACAGCTTTCACCTTTGACTGGCTTCCCATCATGCCCAAATATTTCACATCTTTTCCAATCAGTTTTTCTAAGACGTATTGATCATAGGCATGGCCAAAAGTCATGATGGCAATGTAGGTGTGGGGGCTATTGGGAATAATATCGGGAAGATTATCATAATCAACAATGAATTTTTCATTCGCATAAATATTTTCATTGTATGTTTGTATATTCTCACGATTTTCATACACAGTGACATGAAAGCCCAGATTAATCATGAGTTGTGATAGGGAGATTGAGCAATGACCACCGCCAACAATATACAACTTATCGAGAACACCCAGAATTTCATGATATTCCCAGTGATCCTCTTGATTTATAAATGAAAAACGCTCTTGTGAACAATCGTTATCTTTAAAAATTAATCCATGAGGTGACAAAGACAGTTTGCCAACGCCTTTTTCGGTATAAGCATTTATAATATTTTTTATGTGGGGCAAATGCTCTTTAGTGAGGGCGACTATGGCATATGTTTGAGAGCCATTACAAATCATGCCTGAGGCATTTTCATCGGCATCTTTACGGTGCTCTAGAACAGCAATTTGGGTACATTGTTCGTTCTCAGCAATATATTCTTTAACTTTTTCAACGATGAGGTGCTCAGAGCGACCACCGCCAATAGTACCAAATATTTCATCGTGACTCACAAGGATTTTGGCGCCCACGCGATTGGGGGCTGATCCTTCGCCAGATACAACAGCAACAACATAGACAAGTTCATTTTTTTCCAAAAAATCATGGGCTTTTTGCCAGAATTTATTTTTCATGTTCAACGGGATCGTAGGGTCGATGGTTCGAAGGTTCGAAGGTATTTTTTCGGACCAACAATTATGACACTACAGTTGGACTTTTTTACTGGTGATTGTGTGTAGGGTCAATTTCTAAAATATCAACCCCCTTGATAAATAACATCAAATAGTCCTATAGGGCCTAAACTTGCCCAATACAGGGAAGACAGTGAGACTATATACATGGAATCTAATAAGAAAGTAATTTTAGCCTATTCAGGTGGTTTAGATACCTCCGTCATATTAAAGTGGCTCATTGATGAAGGGTTTGAAGTGGTTTGTTTTGTTGCTGATGTGGGACAAAAAGATGATTTTGAAGACATTAAAGCCAAAGCACTTAAAGTAGGGGCCACCAAAGTTTATGTGTCTGATTTGAAAAAAGAATTTGTTACTGATTATATATATCCTGCTATCAAGGCTTCAGCACTTTATGAAGCACGCTATTTTTTGGGCACAGCTTTGGCCAGACCGCTTATTGCGCGTGAGCATATCCGCATTGCCAGAGAAGAAAAAGCAGAATACGTGTCTCATGGTTCCACAGGTAAAGGTAATGATCAGGTTCGTTTTGAGCTGGGCTATTATGCTTTAGAACCAGAAATCAAAATATTATCTCCCTGGAAGATGGCGTCATTCTTAGAAAAATTTGCGGGCCGTACTGATATGATCAACTATGCCAAAGAAAAAGGCATTCCCATTAAAGTTTCGCATAAAAAACCCTACAGTGAAGATGCAAACCTCATGCACATCAGTCATGAAGCGGGCATTTTAGAAGATCCAGATAAAACAGCTGATGATATTTTTGAATACATTGTGCACCCCAAGAATGCGCCTGATGCTGAAACTAAAATAGACATTCATTTTAAAAATGGCGAACCTATTAAGGTTGTTGATCACACGAATAATGTTACGGTCACAGAACCATTAGAGCTTTTTACCTATCTCAATAAAATTGGTGGCGAGAATGGGATTGGTATTGTGGATATGGTGGAAAATCGCTTTGTGGGCGTTAAATCTCGTGGGATTTATGAGACGCCAGCTGGCGAGATTCTTTATGCAGCTCATCGTGATATTGAAGGCATTGCCATGGATAGAGAAGTCATGCGCCTTCGTGACATGCTTTCTCCCAAATTTGCTGAGATTGTGTACAATGGTTTTTGGTTCTCACCTGAAATGAATTTCCTCATGTCAGCGATTAATAAAAGCCAAGAAATGATTGACGGCGTGGTGCGTTTGTCACTTTATAAAGGCAATATCATTATGCTTGGTCGTCGTTCTGAGAATTCACTGTATAATCAAGAGCTCTCCAGCATGGATAATGAGGGTGGCTTTGATCAAAAAGACTCTGAAGGGTTTATCAAGATCAATGCGATTCGTTTAAAAGCACATACATTGATTTCTCAGAAAAATGATGTGCCCATGTTTTATGATAAAAAATAAAGGATAACTTATGAAGCTTTGGGATAAAGGTCAAAAGCTGAACAAATCGTTAGCCAGTAAAGTTGAAGATTTTTGTGTGGGTAATGATTATCTGCTCGATCAAGAACTTGTTCCCTATGATGTCCTTTGCTCAAAAGCCCATGCAGACACCTTGCTCAAAGCAGGGCTGCTCACAAAAAAAGAATGCACTAGTCTTCACAAAGCCTTTAATGAAATTCTTGTTCTTCATAAAGAGGGTAAATTCCCAATTAAAAAAACAGATGAAGATTGCCACTCAGCCATTGAAAACTATCTTACAAAAAAACTCGGTGATGTGGGCAAAAAGATTCACACAGGACGTTCGCGTAATGATCAGGTTTTAGCTGCTATGCGAAAACTCAGTGTGGCTCAACTCACTCATATTAGTGGTGATGTAGGCACTTTGGCAAAAACCATGGCAAGCTTTGCCAAGAAATACAAATCTGTTCCCATGCCAGGTTTTACGCATATGCAAAAGGCCATGCCCTCATCAATTGCGTTATGGGCAGGTTCTTTTAAAGAGAGTTTCCAAGAAGATAGCAAGCTTATGCAAAGTATTGCGCGCCATATTAACAAGTCTCCTCTTGGCAGTGCTGCTGGTTATGGTACCTCACTCAAACTTGATCGCCAATTCACAGCCACACAAGCAGGCTTTAATGGCGTGCATAAAAATGTTCTTTTTGCCCAGAGTTCTCGTCTTAAATATCATACCTTAATTTTGGATACGCTCAAGCAAGTGATGATGACTGTTAACAGGCTTGCATCGGATCTCATGTTATTTACAATGGATGGTTCTTATAAGTTTTTTTCTCTGCCAGATGAATTCACAACAGGCAGTTCCATTATGCCACAAAAGAAAAACTATGATCTTTTTGAACTCATTCGTGGGCATCAATCTCGGATTATAGGCTATGCGCAACAAATAGCTGGTTTACAGTCAAATCTCATTAGTGGTTATAATAGGGATGTGCAGTTAGATAAAGAACCTTTGCTGCGCTCATTTTACGATATGCAGAATATCATTAATCTTTTAACGCTTGTTTTCAAAAATCTACAGGTTCATGAAAAGAATCTCTTGAAATCAATGACAAAAGAGCTCTATGCCACAGAACAGGCGTATAAGCTCGTAGAGCAGGGAATGCCATTTAGGGAAGCCTATAAAAAAATCGCCAAAGACATTTAACAGATAAAGACATCAGAGGTGTGACATGGTTAATGGATTATCCTTTTCAGGTTTAAGAGCAGCCGCTCTTACAGTACCTTCATTAGCAATGACAGGTTGTTTGCCACAGGTTGGAGAGATTGTTTCACAATCTCCTGGGGCTGCCATTGGTGGTATGGCGGCATTGACAGCCATTACAGGTGGTGTTGGTGTTGCAGCGCCGCGTATATTGTGGCGAATGGCAAATAAACAGGTCTTGCACGCTGAGAAAACAGGACAAGAACCTTCACGTTTTTTAGTAAAAGCTGCAGAAATTATGGTCATGGGTGCAGGCGAGAGAATTTTTAATACAGGATTTTTATCTAGCGCTACAAATTTATGTGCCCGTTTGGCAGGAATAAAGAGTCTTGATCAGCCTCACCATGCTAAATTTATACCAAGTAGAAATTTAGAATGGAGATCCTTTAGTGGTGTTCGTGTTTGTCGCGAGGTTGCTAAAGAGATTTTGAAGAGAAAAGGTTCTTTAGAAGGCGCTATCCTTGTAGGTGATTTTTCAGGATTTGATTTTAGTCATGCAAAACTACACCGTGCTGACTTTAGAGAAGCTGTTTTACAGGGCGCTAATTTTTCAGGCGCTTATCTTGGTGGCGCTAAGCTTACGGGCCTTGACCTAGAAGGTGTTTGTTTTATAAGTGCAAATTTACATAGAGCAGATCTTATTGGGGCTAAGCTTGGTGGCGCAGACTTAACTTTGGCAAACCTAGCAGGAGCCTTTTTGAAAGATGCGCAACTAAATGGGGCTATACTGGAATGTGCTACACTTGATCATGCGAGTTGTTTTAATGTTGATTTTACAGATGCAGATCTTAGAAATGCCAGATTTGAAAAGGCTTGGCTCATGGGGGCAACTTTTAGTGATGGTGTCGATTTAAAAGGTTCACAGTTTGAAAAAGCTTATTTTACGTCTGAAGATGTGGAAAGTACGGACGATTCAGGTTATGATCCAGAGTCATCTCAAACCTGGCCCTATCCGGGTAGTAGGTAAGTTATATTCTCAACGAACAGCCTGATGCTGCTTGATCATCATCATCATCATCATCTTCTTCTTCTTCTTCTTCTTCTGCAGAACTGCTAGCCACATAATCAACAGGAGCTGTGCAGGCTTGAATAGTATCTTCAGGATCACCCACACCATCACCATCTGAATCAGCATACCACGTACTTAAGTCAGTGGCATCATCTTCATCAACCTCACCATCACAATCATCATCAACACCGACCGTGCTGCAAAGTTCATCAGCATCAGGATTGATGGCGTTATTGTCATCATTACAATCAGTGCTGTTTGTGACGTAACCCTCAGGTTGCTCATAAGCATCTTCACTTGATTCACTATCGCCAAATCCGTCGCCATCACTGTCTAAGTAATAAGTATTAGTTGTAAAACCTTCATCAGTAGCGCCGTCACAATTATCATCAATGAAGTTAGCTGTTTCATCAGCATCTGGATTGACTGCTGCTGCTGTGTCATCACAGTCTGTGTTATCTAATACATAGCCATCAGGAGTTGGGTAGTCTTCAGTTGTTTCGTTAGGATTACCAAAACCATCATCATCTAAATCTTGGTAGAAGGTTGTGAGCTCATCAACTTCACCATCACAGTTATTATCGTTATCATCATCGATTTCTGGGGCACCAGGATAGACAGTGTTTAGTGTGTCATCACAATCAGAGGCAAGAGCAGCAAAACCATCAGGTTGTTCACAGTTACTAGTAGTTATGCGTGAATCACCGTAGGTGTCGCCATCACTATCTTGGTACCATGTTGGAATTCCACTGGCATATGCTGGTTCATCAACTTGACCATTACAATTATTATCGATACCATCGCTTTCTTCTGAAATTCCTGGGTGGATGGCAGCATTGTTATCATCACAGTCAGCACAGTAGGGATGATCCGTTGTGTACCCATCACCATCAAGATCATTGCTGTCAGCATTGATGATTGGTGAGCCAAAAGCGAGGCTTAAAATCGTAGTGAGAAAGAGAACTTTTACACATAAATGTAATTTGGGCATGATTTTTTTCCTTTGAATTTCAGGTTCTACAATAACCATCCATCAAATAGTGGTGGTTCTGGTGAGTCAGGGAAGTAGACGCTGTGAGAATATTCACTTCCATAGGTTAAAGGGAATACGTCATAATACACCCCATCTTGTTCAACAGCTGTAGCCAGGTAATCTTCTTTGCTATGTGTCGTATATAAGGCTCTTATACCATTTTCTGTACGCTCCATAGGTAATTCGCAATTTGTGTACGTTCTTATGCTATGTAAGAGTTGTCCTTTTTGAATCGCCAGATCATGAAATTGTGTTTGCACGCATTGAGCTTCAACGTGCTGATCATCTGTGGAGGCATGTGGATGTCTAATAACAGCAGCGTACTCTTTTTGTATTTTCCCTTTTTGGATAATAATGGTGCCACTGGGTTCATGGAAATTATTGGCGGTTTCAAGTTCAGGAACTTGGAGTAAGGCGTTGTAATCATCTAAGCCCAAGAGTGCTTTAGTAGCATTACAAACAGCGCTATCTTGCTGCGTTGCCTCACAAAAACGATCGATAGGAATTTCAACAAGCACAGCAGGGGCACTGTCTTTGAGTTTCTTCATTTCTTGTATAAAATCACTTTCATTTAAATCACTTAATGATGATTCTAGTGATCCAAGGAATTGATCTTGAAAAGAAGCCATTTTTTCCATGTTAAATTCAAAGCCTATCATAGTATCCTCTTATGGTTATAAAATTAGAGATGTCTTTATACTCAGACTTGTCGCGATTTTATAGCAAAGGTTGCGTTTCCATGATTTTTTCGGACACAAAAGTGTCCAAGATTTATCCAGAATCTCTTCAGGATCCTGGAAAGTTAGAATGTTGACACTGTGTTATTTATCAAAATGATCAATGTCTAGCTGATTTTCTCAATAACACAACAATAAGCAGCTCATTAAAATTGATTAGTATTCGTATTTATCAAAAAAATTAGAGGGTTACACTAGCATGACAAACAATGATTTTGGTACGAAGATTGCAATGTAATTTTGGATGAGGGTATTAAAACAAGTTTGTATTTATATATTGATCTTATTTGTATGCCAATCCTGTAGGAGTCCTAATAATCGGAGCAATTTATCTACTGAATCAAATGATATTAGTGTTGACGAAATCGCAACGGAAATTGAAGCCGATGAGCAACCGTCATCTGAAACTGAAGAAATAACAGAACCTGTAACAGAAACGGAACCTGTAACAGAAACAGAACCAGAAACAGAACCAGAAACAGCAACTCCAGAACCACTTGACTGGGAACAACAGGGACCTGGTGGTTTTGGTCAAGTCCCAGCCATTGCCATGCATCCCACAAACAATAATATTCTTTTAGCTGGCACCGATGTTGCTGGTGTGATGGTGAGTTTCGATGGGGGTTCAAGCTGGAAAAATGCGAGTTATGATTTAGATACCTTAGAGATTTACGACATCAAATTTTCTCTTGATGGCACAGCTTATTTAGCTACTTCTGCTGGTGTTTATAAAAACACGACATCTGATTATTTTAACTGGGAGTTATTGATTGAAGGTTTTGAAAATGGCACCAGTAGTAACGACGGGTACAATTCGTATGCCCACCCTATATCGCGAGTGGCCATTTCTTCACTTGATCCAAATATTATTTGGGCAGGAGTAGGCAGAACACAATTTCCCAATAAGCGAGATGCTACTGATGACCCGTATCATGTCTACCGTTCAAAAGATGCTGGTAATACCTGGGCCCCATTGCTGGCGGTGACAGGTGCTAATGTTTTTGATTTTTACATTGATGGAGAAAACAAAGTGTGGGTGGCAACTGACAGAGGTCTGTTCTATACCGAAGATGCTGCTAACACTGTTCCCACATGGTTTGAGCTTGGGATTTCCGACATTCAGTATACCACTAATAGTGGCACGTCCTGGCAGTCCTGTTCGTCCAGCGATGTTTGTCCCACTGCATTCAGAACAAATCCTGCCTGTGTTCAAAGCACAGATAAAAATACGAATACTTGTCTTCCTATCGTTAGTTCAGCAGGTGAAACAAAACCAAGCATTCGTGGATTTACTGTAGGAAGCGATGGCCGTATCATTGTCATGATTTGGGATAGTGGCAATGTAAATAGCGCTGTCAGCTCATGTTCAACAGGTCGTTCTTTTAACGATGCCAGTCTCAATTATTACAGAGGTGGGCCTTATGTCAGTCAAGACAATGGAGTCACCTTTGACTGGTTCTTATATAATAAGGAAACACCAGACACACAATTATTAAGCAGAGTTTATTACCGGTGTGACAGTG
Source organism: bacterium (assembly GCA_018812345.1). Lineage (GTDB taxonomy): Bacteria > UBA10199 > UBA10199 > UBA10199 > JADGCS01 > JAHJDR01. The sequence continues at coordinate 8,244 of JAHJDR010000028.1, forward strand.
CTTCTTCCGAAGGTTATGGTGCGACTCTTTTTCCATGGGTCATTGCAGACCCCAGCGACCCTGCTCATTTATTTATCGGAGCCAGAGGTCAAATGGGTGGACTTTATGAAGTTAATGAAAAAAACTGGTCGTGGTGGGCTGATTGCGATCCCAGTACCTCGACGGTATTTGAACAAACGTGCTTTGAAGGTCAGGCAAATCTAGGTGCTGCAGGCACAACCACAGGCCCTACTATGAACGATCTGGTGGCTGTTTCGTGGAACCCTGCAGAACTCATTCTTGCTAAATCACGTGGTGTGCTCAGGGCAACATGGAATGTCACAGAAAGTAAATTTTTCTACGAGGATCTGGCCTATGATGTGGCGTCTTACGAAGAGGATGGGGTTACGGGACTAACCTGGACAGGGACAGGTTTAGATGACACGTGTTCTTATGATATTACAACATATTTAGATAACGGTACCTATTATAATTTCCTTTCTAATGGAGATGGCGGAGTACTTCGCTCTATTGACGATGGTCTGTCCTGGCAAGACCTATCCCTTATCCGTAAACAAACGGTCACTTATTCGGATGAAACTTATGCTATGCTTTATGACACGGATGCCAAAAGACTGTATACCTCTGACGCATATTCGGCCTCATCAACTTATCACGCTATTACCTATTCTGATGATAATGGTGATACATGGACCCCTATGGGAGGCGATTTGTGTAGCAGTTGTTCGTCAACTTGTTTGACTGATGATTGTGGACTGGACGACAATGTTGGCATAGTTGAATCCATTGCGATTGACTACACAAGCCCAGCAACAAGCCGAAGAATTCTAGCAGGGACATCTATGGGCGGCATTTATTTGTATGACCCCACAAAACACAGCTCATCAAACACCCCATGGCGCCACATAGAAAATTGCCCCACTGATGGTGATGCAAACATCATTGTAAAAAGCATTTACACATCGTCCTCACATCCCAATTGGGCATTTGCTACTATTGATGATTCGGGTGGAAGTACAGTGTGGGATACAACAGATGGCATCTATGCCATAAATCTCGAAAACACAGATAACATCACCTGCACAAAACTCATAGGGAACAGCATCAATCTTTGGGAACCGACTAAAGTGGTAACAGTGAGTTCTAATGGTCAAACCTATATTGTGGCTACAGCCAAATATATTGATTCTGACACCAAGGAACCCTGTGTTGTGAGAACTCCCATTGATTTGGATAATTTTTCGGCAGATGTCGAATGGGAAATAACACTCCTGCCTCGTGGTTATGTGGATAGTAGTTTAGACCCATTACGACACAAGGCTTTCAGACAACTTGGATTCACTGGCCTGGCCATTAATCCAGAAAACTCAGCCGAAATCGTTGTGGGTCTGCGACACGCACCCAATATGGACTACTATTTGAGCAAGCACATATACATTAGCCAAGATGCAGGTGCTACATTCGAAATTGCCACTGATCTTGAAGAAGATTTGCCGGTTAAAGAAGTGTATGGTATAAGGTTTGCGTATGATAGCAAAGGTTCATTGTATTTACATGCCATGACCTGCGCAGCCAGCTTTAGATACAAATGGTCACAAATGGATGAGGAATAGTTATTAATATTTGACGATAGAAGTTAGATTCCCTTAGTTAATATCTCTTCTGCCATTCAAACAAAGTTGTGGCCTCAATGTCTTTTGAATCCGCGTCATTATCCACAGAGGTGCTGATGCCCCAGCCTTTGCCTAGTCTTTTTCTTATCGTGGCTGTGTGTTGTTTTCCCGAAGTCCCAACTTTTAGACTTGTTTTATTTCCCAGGCGAATTTTTGCGGAATATGTTTTGGTATTCGGGTCGTATCCCAATCGCTGTATGGGTGTGGAACCCAAGACCAGAAAACTCGATAGCGCTATGGCACGATCCGCTAGTGCTGCATTAAAGTTACCAGCGGAATCCGAACGGTCCACATCCAGGTCATTGTAGGGTTCTCCATAAAGTAGGACCGCTATGATATCCTCTCTGCTTAAAAATGGTGATGATTCAATATTGATTACCGGTTTCTCAGCCGTGCCGCTTATTGAGAGCAAAATGGCATAATCGGAATCATCTATATTAATGATACCCTTAACAGGACTCTCTTTAAAAGGCTCTTTGAACTTGAGCGCCATTTTCTTAATCCGAGCCTTTCTTTTAAACAGTGTGAATTCAAAAGGTTCAATACTTGCTATGCCATTGACAGCAGTGTTTTGCAGATCCATGTTTATGGCAAAGGGAACGGGTTGTTTGATTAGATGTGTGTAGATTTTTACAGGCGTCTGTGGATTTGTTCTCACTACGATGTGATAGGGGAAGCTCACAGTTTTGCCCTGATCAATACCTGGTCGTATTGAAGTTTTCTTTATCCTCTGATCTATAATCAACGCTGGAAAATTAAAAGGGTTGAGATGCGGTAGTTCCAGCGCCACTTCGTTCAAAGTAACATTAACAAAAAGAGATTTCACAACAGGCATGCCCTGTGTAAAAGAGAGTCCCAGATCTCCTGTCCCCGTCAGATGGAATCTCTGTTTTTTCGAGGTAAGATTTAGTGCCGCTTCCGCTCGTAAGAGTCCCCCTGAATTAAGACCAGTCAAATTACCTGTAAGCGAGATCTTCGTATTGCCGCGCAGAACATTAAGCGGCGCTGGTAGCGACAGGTTTATGTTTTTAAGAGAAGCGGCTACAGCCTCAAATCTGTTGCTATTAAGATTAATTTTAAAAAGGGTAGAAATTTTCCACAGGTCAAGAGGGTCGTTTATTTTCCCACTAAAATGTGTCTGCGAATCAGCGCTTACAACTAAAAAATTATTGCTCGCTGGCATAACATTAAAGACAATATCGCCCTGTATGATTTTGGGGGACGCAGTTATAAAGAAACCGTCGATTGTTGCGTCAAGACTGAAAGGAAGATCTAGCTTGTTCAGCGATAGGGCTGCCGTCTTGCTTTTTTGAAGGCTGTTGGTGACAAAATGGCCTGAGCAGTTCGTAGTTGTTTTAGATTTCTCTGTCGGTAGGACATGACGTGCCGATATGATACGACAGGCACTATCATTAATCTGCAGGCCTTTTTTAGGGAGCTTACCGGTAAACGCGACATCAGCTTGTAATTCGTTTTCAGTAAGAAATCCAAGAAGGGACCCCTTGAAAACAGCCTGTTTTTCGATACCGTTTGTCTGGACATTGAATCTCAAACCGTTCTTTTCATTCTTGGCAATCATGGCATTCACAACAGCATGTCCTCCCTGGGGCTGGCTAATATCTACAGCGGTCTCTAGGTGCCATTGATCCTTTAGAAATAAGGAGGTGCTGGTAATTACTCCTTGCGTACTGACATTCAAATAACCAGGGGCTATTGCTTTGAGATCAAATTGAATCTTTTCGATACCATTTTTCTCAGCAGGCACAAGTGCTACGGACGCACGGCCTTTGAATGTTCGGTCTTGATCAAAAATTTGTATTTCAGAAAGATCAATCCTAGCAGGAAAAAAGAGAGCGTTTTTCAAAAAAGAAGGGATCGTGATTACCGGCGTTGTGAATGAGGCGTTTTCGGACTTGTCATTTTTGACAAGTCGCCATGCGAGGCTCCCGCCCTCCATAATCAAGGGACCGGCCTCAATGATAGAAAGCCCTTTTACTCCGATTTTAAAATCGATTACAAACGATGCCTTTTTGAAACAAAGGTTTTCCAGTTGTGGTTTTTTTGCTAAACAAATGTCTGTAAAGGAGAGTCTAATTTTCTTTCGATTAAGAGCTTTAGAGTCTGTCTTAACATCAACTTTTTCCCATTTGAGCGAGATGCCTTGACGCTTGAGATAGCCGGCAAGCAGAGTCTGCACAGGTTGTTCCAGCAGACTTCTTGGTAGTAGGGAGGAAAAAACAAGCGGGGATATGAACAGCAGAAAAGTTGTGCAGATCAAGAGAAACAGTATTTTTTTAAACCCTTTGTTTTGTTTCAAAACTCCTCCCCAAAACTCAAGTATAGCTGCCAGTGAGAGGGCTGATTTGAATTGTTATTTCCAACAGAAAAGCCATGGGCTGCAGTGGCCCTAAAAACACCTATTATTGAAGACCATCTCAGGCCAAGACCGGGCGACCAGTAAAGTGTTTTATCGAGCGAGGCTGACCTTGAACCGAGCATCCCCAGATCGGTAAAGAAGATGGGTTGAACGTCCAAGGGCAGTATGTTACGAAATCTCACTTCAATACTGGAAAAAAAAGCTGTTAGCGCGCCTTGTCCAGCGTTTGCAATTTCTGAGCGTCCAAACCCTCTTAAATTTGGTGATCCTCCTAGATAGTAAAGAAACTCAGGCGGGAGTCTCCCAAAGGTGGATGCATCACGGTCTGTTGCCGTTAGATAGAGTCCTCCCCTGAAACCAACAGTCAGAAAGGGTGGATCCAGATCAGCTACATTGTATAACGCCTGACCTGTTAGCGAAAATTTATGTGCGGTCACATCCGAAAAAAGAGACGCGTGGTTTAATTCCCCCAAAAAACGCAAGGTGTATCCCGTCAACGGATCAAGAGCATGGTATTCATAGCCATGACTGGTGAGTTCTGCTTTAAAAACAGTGGAGAGGAAATGTGTTGTCTCTTGAGCAGCTCCCTCAAAGGTGCGCGTAAAATTAAGGTTAGGGCCAAAAGCAAGAGAGATTCCAAAATATTGACCGTCCCAGGTGACGGCCGGTAACAGCGCCGCATCGAATGAGACATACTCAAAGTTTTTTTCGTCCCTTCTCGTAACTGTTAAAGTCGGCTTAAGGTGCCAGCGCGAAACATAAGGGAGAAAATACCAGTGGGCCTCCGTTTCAAATTCTTGTTTGATATAGGAAGCAAAAAGCGAAAACTGCAGAGAAGAGGCGTTTTGACCGAGACGTGCGTGCCGCCACGATGATTTGGCAATTACCAGTTGCTCTGTATTGGCTCCAAAACCTATGGTAAAGAGGCGTGGTGCACCAGGTGTTATTTGTTGCTTAACAATAACCTCATTATCCTGACACTCTGTGGTAAAATGAGTGTGCTGAACAATCCCGTTACTCTCGATTCTTTGTGTAGTTAGTTCTAGCCATTGACTGTTATAAGGCTTTTTCATGGAAAACGCGTCATAGCGCCTGAGAATATTGTCTCTGAGGCCAGGAATCTTTTGTTGTTCTATTTTTAAAAAAGGCTTCTTTGTGCCGGAATTGATCTTTAAATGAAGGGTCTTTGTTGCTGGAAAAGCCTCTGTCTCTAGCTGGGGGCACGCATACCCTCGTGTTGTGAGCCAAGTTGTAGCCTTGTTTTCGATTGTGTTGATGACAGCAGGAGTCATTAATCCGTAATCCGGTTTGATTCCGTGACTGATTTTAAAACCACGCGGAGGCTGGCCAGTAATTTCAATTTTTTTGATACGACTTAATGGACCTGTTTCAATAAAAAGGACATCATTTTTTTCTTTAAAAACAGGGTTTTGATATCCTCTCTGCTGCAGAAAAACTTTGGCAAAATACCGAGCCTGAAAAGGGGGGATCTCCCGCCAGGAATCACTCTTAGGGTCACCACAGACAAGTATTTTTTCGTTTTCAGTGAACTTTATTTGATGTGGAGATGTGAGAATCACAGATGGGCATGGGGAGTAACTTGATGCGAAAGCCTTGCTATTGAGTAGTAAAGTGATAAAAAGAAATATGATGAAGACAAAAGTCTTGGAAGGATTTATTTTGTCTGTCATTGTGTTGTTTTTTTTATTGAGCCTTGCTGTTTTGAACATTTGTCAACTCATATCATGCCGCAAGTACTTGGAGAGCTTGTTTGTAATTTGGTTCTTGTGTTATTTCTGCTGCTAGCTCCGTATAAAGCACCTTATTATTTTCATCCAGTACTATGACAGACCTTGCACACAAACCTTTTAAAGGCGAATCCAAAAGCTCGACGCCATAATTTTTGGCAAAGGCGTCGCGGAAGGTGGAGAGGGTAAATACTTTTTCGATGCCTTCGGCGCCACAAAATCGCTTTAAGGCAAAGGGCAGATCAGCTGATATACAAAGAATCACTGTATTATTTTTTTGCGCGGCCAGTTCATTAAATTTGCGAACCGATGTGGCGCAAACGGGAGTGTCGATACTGGGAAAGATATTGAGAACTTTGCGTTGACCACTAAAAGTGCTCAAGGAGACCTCTTCAAGGCTATTATTGACTAGGCAAAAATCTGAGACAGTAGAACCAATTGCAGGCAAATCGCCAGATGTCTGGACGGGTTGTCCTTTAAATGCTGTTTGAGCCATGTGAACCTCCTTAAAGGTATAGTTTGTTATTACCAAGCTACTCCGATCTAATATTATCAATCGGCATTATTTTCTTTTGTTTTTCGCAAACTCGCATGCAGAAACCAGCCAATTATAACACCAATGGCAAGAAAGAGAAAAATGACTAGTGCCCTGGAAAGCGAAAAACCCCATAAAAGAAATTTAATCGGTACAATCTCTGCATTTTGCAGGGTAAAAATGACAACAAAGATTAGGGTGATAATAGTTAATACAAGTTTAAAATTTAACAAGGTGCACTCCTTATCATGTTTATCCTTTTATTAGAAAAGTTTTTGCTTGCGTTATACTATAGGGCCACAGCATCACATAAACAAGTAAAGTAAATACAGTACAGCCAGCACAGCTTTATAAACACGGGTTAAAATGAGATAAACTCATGATATCATAAAGTCTATCATAAGAATCTTTTGTGATTTTAAACGGTCATAATATTTTTTGTTTCGTTTACTTTTAGTTTATGTTTGAATCGCTAGCAGCGCTATCTGGTTTGGAGAAAAGGGAAAATTATGGTTAATATACAGCAAGCAGATCACTGGATTAAAACATTAGGGTTAGTGCCTTTGCCTGAAGAAGGTGGGTTGTATAAAGAAAATTATCGGTCAGATATGGTGTTTGATAAACAAAATTTGCCTGAACGATACGACAGTTCTCGAACAGCCATTACCGATATTTATTATCTCTTACAGGGCGAAATGTTTTCAGCCTTTCATCGTTTAAAATCAGATGAAATATGGCATTATCACACAGGCTCACAGATGCTAGTTCATATCATTGATGACAAGGGAAATTATTGTTTAGAGACATTGGGATTGAATCAAGATCAAGGAGAAACGCTGCGCATAACATTTCCCCGCGGCTATTGGTTTGCAGCAGAAATGAAAGATAAATCCCAAGAAAGTTATGCTCTAGTAAGCTGTGTCGTAGCCCCTGGTTTTGAGTTCTCTGATTTTGAATTAGGGAAAAAAGAAGACCTGATTAAAGAGTTTCCTCAGCATGAAAAGATTATTCAGGAATTGACTAGGGAGTAGGGGGAGGCTTGTCGAGAAAACTACTGGGTGACTTAGTACAAAAAACACTACAAAACTTCTTGATTTAAAGTAAACGAACGTTTACATTGTTTTTGATGAAAAATAATTCTCATAAAACAGATCATATAGTCGCTTTTAGGCAAAAATCAATTCGTCGTATTATTTACAATAAAGAGTGGTGGTTTTCAGTTGTTGATGTCTGCCATGTTCTTACAGATAGTTCAGATGCAGGGGCTTATTGGAGAAAACTCAAACAGAGACTTAATGAAGAAGGTAGTGAAGTCGTGACATTTTGTCACGGGTTGAAACTAATGGCACCTGATGGAAAAATGCGTGTAACTGATTGCGCCAATACCGAAGGAATGTTTCGCATCATCCAATCCATTCCATCTTCCAAAGCTGAACCATTCAAACGATGGCTAGCAAAAGTTGGCTATGAACGGGTACAAGAGATTGAAGATCCAGAGCTAGCGACCAAACGTACTCGTGCTCTTTATAAGGCCAAGGGTTATCCTGATGATTGGATTGAAAAACGGATGCGGGGTATCGCCATCCGTGAAGAGTTGACTGATGAATGGCAAAATCGTGGTGCGAAAGAGCAAAAGGATTATGAGATTTTAACGGCTGAGATTTCCAAGGCTACTTTTGGAATAACCCCCAGCGAATATAAACAGATCAAAGGACTCAATCGAGAAAATTTGCGAGATCACATGGATGATTTTGAGCTTATTTTTACCATGCTGGGTGAACGAGCGACGACTGAAATCCATAGAAATGAGGATTCTAAAGGCATAGATAAACTCAAAAGTGATGCTAAGGCAGGCGGTGACATTGCAGGAGGAGCTAGAAATCAACTTGAAAACAGGCTTAAAAGATCAATTGTAAAAAAAAATAACTTTTTGCCTGAAACCAAAAAAAGTAAATAAAGACAGGGTTATTGCTCTTTCATATTAACATTTGACCATAGAAGTAAGACGCCTTGAGAGGATAGATGTACCCCGCGGTTACTGATTTGCTGCAGAGATGCAAGATAAATCCCAAGAAAGTTATGCGTTAGTAAGCTGTGTTGTAGCCCCTGGTTTTGAGTTTTCTGATTTTGAATTAGGGAAAAAAGAAGGCCTGCTCAAACAGTATCCTCAGCATGAAAAGATTATTCAGGAATTGACTAGGGAGTAGGGTGCAAATCTTGCTTTTTGCATTTTGAAGTATTTCCCTTATTTTAAAGGGGTTTTATTTAGACAAATTCTTTTCGATGCGGGCAACATTAAAACAGCCAAGGCAAGCAAGTTTATTAACATTGCTATGACAATATTTACAATCAATGTTTGTTTTGTAGAATAAAAGAGCAAAGTATAAGAGTAATAGAGCAAGGGGAGCCCTAATAATACCATGGTCAAGATTCTTCCAATATTTTTCAAACGCCAAAGTTGAATGGCAGCATAAGGTCCAATTATAATGATTACACCCCAACCCAAAAAGGTTGTAATCATTAGGCCACTAGTAAAATCAATGTTACTTTTATCAACTGCAGTGAAAACCATGACAACTTGCATCACAGTACTAAGAACAGCTAACATTGTAAAAAAAGAGAAAATTCTTAAAACAAACTTCATAAGAGCCTTTCTAAAAAAATGAATATACTGTGTATTATGGTTCTATCATTTCAAGAACCAAATCATTAAATTCGATAACATCACCTAATTGAATCTTTTTTCTTTTGCGCGTTTCAATTTTGCCGTTCACTTTTACCAGGCCTTCAGCAATTACAAATTTGGCTTCACCACCACTTTGGACGAGGTTGTTGAATTTTAAAATTTTGTAGAGTTCATTGTGTTTAGGGGAAAGCTTTACGTTCATTTTATTTGGCTTAGCTGTCATTTTTCCTTTCGAAAAAAGTGATGTATGAGGCTAACGATAATGCTCGCTGGTGTCAATATGGATTGTTGGTAAAGACTCGGCTCCAATATGGTGCTTTTTGAAAGCCAAATCAACAACTAGTCATGTTTTTTGATATTTATTGTTAGCTCATCTGTTTTTCAAAACATTTAGCCAAATCTTTTTCTTCTGTTAAGTGAAAGCCAAGCTTGGGATACCAATCATGAGCATTTGATGATAGAGGGCATGATAGTTTAATGGTTTCGATGTTCAAACCTGACACAAGAGATTCAAAATATTGATATAAAGTATATCCATAACCATGACCCTGCTGATCTGGCTTTATTGCGATGACTCTCAAATACGCATGTTTTTCTGAGTTTTCATCTATGACTGAATACCTAAAATACCCTATACTTTGATCGTGTTTTTTCATTACAAAGGCTCTGGGAAGGTCATCGTTAAGGTGACGTCTCCATTTTGTTTCATCAAAGGAACCATCAAGGCCAATTATATAATCTTCAAAATTCAATTTATCCATTTCCAACATGAAATCGATATCATTCTTTGTGGCTTGTGAGATTATTGTTTTCATATTTTATTTCTAGTTAAATGTTTCTTTGATCAATATTAAACAATTTTTTACATGCTTACAGACACAAAGCAAGTATCGTTTTATGGCGAATTGAATTATTCTTGCTCTAACATTTTGTATTAGTTAATATTATATTTAATTATCATCCGGGAGGATTTATGATTATATGGCGAGGTTGGGGCATACTTGCTTTGGTGATACCGGCAATAACTTGGATAATAATTCCGCTAATTTTCAAAGAACTTGTAAGTCATGAAACGTATTCGGTGTATTACAGATACTCTAGTGCTTTCGGTATTTTTCTTGGGGCTATTCCACTTTGGTTTCTTGGCAGAAAGCTAAACAGGGGTGGTGCGAGAACATTAGTAGATGAGAAAACTGGAGAGAAAGTAGTGCTTCAAGCAAATCATTCATTCTTTTTTATAAAAATGGAATATTGGTCTATTCTTTTTATTCTTTTTAGTTTGTTTGTTGTTTTATCTTAACATCATTTTTCCACTATCTTGCTATTTATACCTGACAGTGATAGGATGATCGACAGTTCTTTGACTATTTGGGGCCGTTTCGGTTTCGACGGGGATAATGATCGTATGTATATTCTTCATAGCCTTGTGCGACGGAGAATTCCGGCAAGTCGAGTTGGAGGCACTCGTAAAACGACTTCACCAAACTAATTGCAAACTCAAACATTGCAAAAGCTCGCCCAGCATTAGCTATGGCAGCTTAAACTGATCTCTTTGTAGATCTCGTCCATGTAGTTGATTGCTCTAGTCGATTGCATGGGCGTAACTAATTAGAGCTCGCTTGTTAGTTTTGTCTACTGACTAACAGGTTAAAACTTAATAGGCTGGCTAAAGGGAACTGGTTACAGAGTAAACCCATTAGTAAGATTCATTTTGTAACTAAACTTGTAGATGGCATACCTGACTGTTCTCGGACGTGGGTTCGACTCCCACCGGCTCCACAAAAAAAAGGCTTCACCAAAAGGTGAAGTCTTTTTTTTTGTGGCTACTGTTTGGGAGTCGAAGCCAAATGAGCGCCGAGCAAGTGCGAGGACGAGCGAGCGCATGCGAGTTAAGCGAATGCGGCCGGCTTTTTGTGAGTAGTGACAACGTAAAGCGAGCAAAAAGGGCTCCCTGATTGGTTGTACCTAAGTCAGAACTTGACCCTTTATCGACTTATCGATAACCTCATAGGCAATGACTTAATTGCAAAGGCTAAAACAAATGTCTGACAAATTACGAGTGAGCGAGTCTACTGTCCTATTGACATTTCTTATCACCCATCTCCAAGGCTGGACTCGCAACAAGATAAAACAACGTCTGCAAGCGGGATGCGTGGCGGTCAATGGTGAGTCCATTTCGAGACATGATCACGCCCTCAAGGCTGGTGACAACGTGGATGTTCGGGCACTGGCGAAGAACGTACATCGTAAAAATTCCCAACTGGAAATCTTGTATGCAGATCGCGACCTCATTGCCATCAACAAACCTGCAGGATTGTTGTCTGTGGCGGCTGACAAGGGCGGCAAACCTCATGCGCTTTCTATTCTTCGCAACCAACTCTCACGTCCTAAACACCCTGTGAAGCTTTGGCCTGTGCACCGACTCGATCGCGATACATCGGGTGTCTTGTTGTTTGCCACCTCAAGTGAGATGCGCGAAGCTGTTACCGCGGTATGGTCCGAGGCCGAGAAAACCTATTTGGCTGTTGTTGAAGGTTGTCCCAGCCCGAATCAAGGGACCATTGACCAGCCCTTGCGACTGGATCCCATGGAGTATCGCATGCATGTCGGTCCACATCCGGAGTCCAAAAGGGCTGTCACGCATTTCAAAGTCCAACGCATTGTGAAGAGGCGGGCACTCCTGGAAGTTCAGTTGGAGACCGGGCGGCAGCATCAAATCCGAGCCCATCTGGCCTGGCTGGGTCACCCCGTGATTGGTGATTCCCGCTACGGAACTGGTGGTCCTCGCATGGGACTCCACGCGTTGCGCTTGATCATTACGCACCCCAAAATCGGCAAGCGACTTACCTTCGAGACACCAGCACCCAACGAATTTTTCGCTCTGCTAGGTTGATGCTGGCAAGAAAGTTTCTTTTTTTTGTCAATAAGGGGTCTCAAATAAGGGGTCAAATCTTGCATTATGCATTTTAATTTATTAATAGGTTCATTATGAGTAGGCCAATACGAATTAGCTATGAAGGTGCGATATATCATGTGATGAATCGTGGTTTAAATCGCAGAAAGGTATTTTATACTGATAAGGATTATCAGAAGTTCTTAGATATATTACAAGATTCAGTTAGTATGTGGGACATTCAGATTCACGCAGTAAGTCTTATGCCAAATCATTATCACTTGCTTGTAGAAACACCACGAGCAAATATCTCAAGAGCTATGCGTCATATTGGTGCTGTTTATACTCAATGGTTTAATCGTAAGGAATCACGAGATGGTCCTCTTTTTCGTGGGCGATATAAAGCAATACTTGTTGATGAAGACGCCTATTTAGTAGAATTGTTGCGTTATATTCACCTAAACCCTGTTAAATCAAAACTAGTAAAGCAG